>JAZUIT010000048.1:0-2293 GCA_045642385.1 Acutalibacteraceae bacterium | reverse complement strand
GGCTTTATGCCGGACATTGTTTCGACTGCCAAGGGTTTGGGCGGCGGTTTGCCGATAGGTGCAACACTTTTCTCAGAGAAAACCGCAGATGTTTTGACTTATGGTGACCACGGTTCAACATTCGGCGGTAATCCCGTGTGTGCCGCCGGTGCGGTAAGTGTTGTTAAAAGGCTTACTCCCGAACTTTTTGATGAGGTCAGGAAAAAAGGTGTATATTTAAAGGAAGAAATTTCAAAAATCAGTGGCGTTAAAGCCGTTTCCGGTATGGGTTTTATGTTAGGTATCACTACCGAAAAACCTGCTACCGACTGCGTAAAAGCCTGTATGGGTAACGGCTTACTTGTAGTCACTGCAAAGGACAAGGTAAGGTTACTGCCTGCTTTGAATATCACATGGGAACAGCTTGAAAAGGCTGTGGAAATAATGAAAATATCATTTTAACAGAATGTCAGGGAATGTAAAAAAACAAACAGACCGAAAGAAGTATTATCGAAGTCAAAAGATTTTGTGCTTTTTTCGGTCTGTCTGTTTTTTACTATCCCCTTATGTATTTTGACAAAAACAGGTTAAAAAATCTGGGATGCTGTAAAAAAACTTGTAGTTTTTTTACAGCTCCTTTTTTATAATATCTCAACATTTTATGTTATTTTTTGTCCCTTGTTAAAAGATAATTTTTGCTATATAATGACATTGTAAAAGGCGGTGAGAATGTGGAAGTCGGACAGAAAATAAAAGCCCTGAGAATTGACTGCGGTTTAACTCAGGAGGAATTTGCAAATAAAATTTTCGTGTCAAGGGATTTAATCTCAAAATGGGAAAACGGTACAAGAAGACCCGACTATAAAACCGTTAAAAAGATAGCAGAAATTTTTTCCGTCACCGAGGAAGAAATTACTGAGAAAAATGAAATACTTATAAATGAATTATCCGACTGTATTCCGGAAAACTTCAATATAAAAAACCTTAATGATGCTTTGAATGAATTTCTCATAAATATTTCCGAACGGGACAGATGTATTTTTATAAGAAGATATTATTATATGGATGAGGTTGAAGAAATTTCCGAAAAGTTCGGCATTTCCGCAAACCACATTTACACAATTCTTATGAGAACGAGGAAAAAGCTTCGCAAATTTTTAGGAAAGGAGAACGGCAGATGAACGAAAAAGATTTATTCAATTCCATAAGCGAAATTGACGAAAGCATATTGTCGGAAACTGAAAAATATTATAACGGCAATTTAAAAATCAAAGCTAAAAAATTCAGAAAAACCGTCTTGACCGTCATCTGCGCTTCGATTCTTCTGACAGCGGGGCTTGTGTGGTGTGTTGCCGAAACAGTTATCAAGCCTTTAAAAAATGAAACCAAAACCACAGTATATGAAGAGCTTACCGAAACTCAAAAAACAACCGAAAAAAAGAAAATTAAAAAAGACAAAAAGCAGAAGTCTGAAAAAATTACAACAACCGAACCGATTTCAGAAACTGAAACTCAGGAAACAGAAAAAGACAACGCTTTAATAAACGGTGAAGAAGTAAAAATCAATGATTCCGATAACAGCAAATACGGTTATGTTTTCAGCGAAAGTGAAAACGGAATAATCTTTGTCGCTTCCTATGAAAAAGATATTACCGTGCTTAATATTCCCGAAGAAATTGACGGTTACCCTGTTGTCGGGGTAAAGGGCGGTTATGCCGTGAGTGATAAAATCTGCGAGGTAAATTACAGTAAAAATATTAAGGATATTTATGAGGGCGGACTGACATTTTCGAAGCTTCACAACTGTAAATTAAATCTTAACGAGGGATTAATAAATATTCACGAATTTGCTTACTCTTCTGTTGAAATAAATCCGGATATGTATCTTGATGAAATAATTTTCCCGTCCACTTTAATTCATATTCATCAGAACGCATTTAATTTTAATGTTAAAAAAATGGTTTTCAAAGGCGACACTTTTATTGATATGAAAACATTTTCCGATCATGTTGTGTGTAAAACCGATATTTATTTTTCCGGTGATGCTTATAATGTGCCGGCTGATGCGTTTTTAGTTTGCAAAGTAGAAAATGATTCCGTTGAAAAATTTTACTCCGCGGATTATGCAACAATTCATTATAATGAAGGTACAAACGGTATTGAAAAGTTCATTGAAAGGGGGTACAAAACACAATTAGAAATTACAGATATTAAATAAATTTAAGGAGTGTTAAGAATGAAAAAAATTATATCAGTTTTTATGTCAGCTTTGATGTTATTACAGCTTGTATCACTTTGTGTAAATGCCGAAGAT
>JAZUIT010000047.1:0-3851 GCA_045642385.1 Acutalibacteraceae bacterium | reverse complement strand
TTATAAAAATCGAAAATGAATTCACCGTTTGCATCCGTATAAGTTTTGTCGGAAAAATACCCGCCGTAATTTACTGTTGCGTTTTCATACGGAGCATCATTTTCATCGCAAACTTTACCGCTGATTGTTATTTTTTCAAGTGCAGTTAAACTAACATCAACATTCGTTTGGTCTTCTTCTGCGACAAATTCATACTCTTTATCTTCGTATCCAATAGCATCTGCCACTGTTACTATATATGTATTACCGTCTTCTACAGCATAGTCAACAAATGTTGCAACACCTGATTCATCGGTAATTTTGACCGAACTCTTAACCTCGGGAGACGAATCTTTTAAAGTAATTGTAACCTCTGCGTTTGAAGTAACCGTCTCTTCATTACACTTAAGTGTTACTGAAAAAGTGCTTACCGGTGCCGCAAAAACACTCATGAGTGTACCTATCGGTATCATACTGCAAAGCAAAAGCACTGCCAAAAGCATTGCTAATACTTTTGAAATACCAAATTTCTCCTTAACTTTCATTGTTTCTAACCATCCTTCTTATCAAAAGTTTTTTATATCTATAGTTCTTGCCGTTAAAAATACAATGTAACCTGAACGACAGAACGAATAGAAAAAATGTTATATATTGCAACGCTTCTATTATCGTAGGAAATATAATGCACAACACAGTAACGATAAAAGATGTTGCTAATAATAAATCCGCTATAAAGCCTTCTGTGGTTTTGCTGAATTCCAAAACTCCTATTCGGCTTGATATTCTTCTAAACTGCAAATTGCTATTTTGACAAATAATTTTTATCAATCTAACGGCATTCCAAAAGAAAAACTGTTCGCAAAGCAATCCGCCCCAAAAAACAATAGGAATTGCTATACTTAAAAACAAGTTGTTATCCGTAAATAATGCCAATAATATCGAGCTTGAAGAAATAACAGAAAAAGTAATAGAAATATTAATAAACTTGAAAACCTTTTCCATTATTCGCCGCATCAAACCACCTCGTCCGAATGAATATCTACGATTTTTCTTGTCACTTTGAAATCAACTTTAAGCTTTTCGGTTTGGGATTCTTGTGACAATACCGTAGTTCCTTCCGACAGTACCGTAGTACCCTCCGATAAAACGGTAGTACTTTCATTTAATACAGCCGTTTCTTCCGATGCACCCAAAACCGTTGTAGCATCCCCGGCATCCAATACCGTTGTGCTGTCGCCTTGTATGATTTCTGTTGCATCATATTTTGAATCTGCAACATTGTCCAACAAAACTTCTGTTGCTTCACTTTCCAAAACCGCGGTTTCAAGTGAACCTGTTTTATTAAGTACATCTGTTTTTTTCGGTCTTACATCAGTAGAAAAGCTTTCGGTAATTTGCTTTTTCGGAGAAGCCTTACTCTTAGGGGCATTCTTTGTAGTTGAAACTGTTTTACCTTTTCCTGTCTGACCGGTATCTATCGTAACTTTCTCGGTAAGTTTTCCCCGTTCCATATTCACTTTGCTCGGCTTGAATCTCTTGTCGCCGGATGAAGCGTTTTCATCACGCATTGCTTTTATTTCACGGGCAACCGTTTTACCTGTTAAATCACCGATAATTGACGGAATATTCATTTTTATAAACATAAACACAGCAGCTACTAACGCTATACCGCAAAGCGAAAATCCGACAATTGCAATGACAAACCATGCTGTAGCACTCATTAGATTTTCACCTACTCTCTGAAAGCGTTTTCGATTGCCGTTTTAGCGGAATCGACTCTGGACTCAACTTCTGCCTTTAATGTTTCCGTTTTATCCGATGTTGTGGAAACGGATTTTATTCCTTTTTGGGCATCACTGATAAGCGAAGTCATTTCATTTTTCGTTATCCCGTCTGATTTAAACTTTCTTGCATAAGTTTCAACGGAGTACATTGCAAGTTTATAAACTTCAAGTTCAACGATTTCGCTATCTTCGCCCTTAATCATTGTTACGAGTTCTTTGATATTATCCCAATAGGGCTTGTATTTTCCTTTATCGGATGCTTCCTCAATATTCAATGTAATATCTCGGTTGAATTTACCAATATCACGGTAAATCGTAGCCATCTGATAATACGATGCCGATTTACTGCCGTATGTTACGGCATCATCAAACCATTGAATTGCACTCTTGATTCGAGTGATTTGATTATCACCGTCTTCGGTTTTTCCGTAATCGTAGTAATACCAGTAAAGTTTACCAACCTCAAATGCCAAATCCGGATAATTGGGTTGGCCTCTCAGTCCTGAAATATTAGCATTTATTTTCTTCTTTAAACTTTCTTCTTCATCAACCGTAAATGTCGCATCGTCTTTAAAGGCATCTACCATACCGAGATATGCTTCATTTTCTAATGGCTTTATATCAATCGCATTAGAATACAATTTGATTTTATCTTCGGAAGATGAAGATTTTTCAGCTTGAGCAATGTTCTGCGTGTAGTCCGCATTGTTTGTGGCAGTTCTCATCACAAGTCCTAAAACACCAACCACTGCAAAAACAACTGCCATTGCCGCTGTGATGATGAAAGTCATCAACTTTTTCTTTTGTCTTGCTCTATATGCAGCACCGTATTCTTCATAGTGATGAAGAGCATATAAAAGTTCTGCACAAGACTGATATCTGTCAGCAGGGTTTAACTGCGTACATTTTTGAATGATTGCTTCAAGACCGGCTGACAACTGCGGATTCCAGTGCCTTATCGGATATATTTCATAAGGCGGTTCGCAAGGATTTTGTCCTGTAATTAAATGGTAAAGTGTTACGCCCAAGCAATAAATATCGGTTCTTGCATCGGTTTGTCCTTTTCCGCCGAACTGTTCGGGAGCCGCATAACCTTTTGTACCGAGACTTACGGTATCCGCCAGACTTTGTTCTTTATATTCACGGGCTATACCGAAATCTATTATTTTAATGTTACCGTCCGGTTTTAACATAACATTTGCCGGTTTCATATCACGGTAAATAATGGGTGGCTTTCTGGTATGTAAGTATTCAAATGCTTCACATATTTGCATAGCCCATTCAATAACCAAGTCTTGCGGTTGAGCACCATTATTTTCGATTATAGAACTTAATGTTTCGCCTTCGATGTAGTCCTCAATAATATAAATAACGCTTCCGTTATCAATAATATCTACTATTCGTACAATTGCAGGATGGTCGAGTTGCTTAATCATATTTGCTTCGGCAATTGCACTTTGAACAACTATTTCATTATTTTTATCACGGGCTTTTTTCTCAATTTCTTTAATTGCCCACTGTTTATTAAGTCGTTTATCCATTGCAAGATAAACCTTAGACATACCGCCTTGACCGATAAGCTTAAGTATTTCATACTTATCGTCAATTACTTGTCCGACGACAGCCAATTAAACAACCCCCTATATAACTTTTATCAATATTGATGTGATGTTATCGGTTTCTCCCCGTTCCTTGTTAAGTTCAATAAGTTGCTTGATGTGTTCTTTCATTGTTCCTTCATCAGCATTTACCGCAGGGGAAAAAGAATTGATTATTTCGTCCTCTGTAATTACATGACGGAAACCGTCTGAGCAAAGCATATAACAGTCGCCTATGTTGACTTGTCCGAAATAAAAAGCAGGTTCAACAATTTTAGAGGCACCGATACATTGAAGAAGCACATTTCTTCTTGAATCTTTTTTTGCTTCCTCCGGCATCATTCTTCCCATTTTAACTTCACGAGCCACAAGTGTTTGATCTTCTGTCAAAACAGAAACTTCACTGTTTGTAATTTTATATGCTCTTGAATCCCCTACATGTCCGATAATATAGTTACCATCTTCTAAAACAAGTAAAGAAGTTATAGTA
>JAZUIT010000046.1:0-1560 GCA_045642385.1 Acutalibacteraceae bacterium | reverse complement strand
CGAACTGCGCAATATCTACAAGGTAGACGGTTCTGTAAGAAACGACAGTAAAATGCAGAATTGGCGTAACGAATTTTATAAGAGCAAAGATGCAATGGTTATAGGTAATGAATATGAGTTTTCAGAACTGTGCTATAAGTCAAAAATGAATGGCGGCGTTGATATTGGTGTTGCACCTATGTTCACATGGGATATTACCGGAGAAACACAACCGTATTATGCGACATCTACTATGCCTATGTCAATTTCTGCAAAGTGTAAAAATTTGGAAGCTGCAATTGAGTACATACGGTTGACATGTTATGTAAACCAGCAGATGATTGAAAGAGACGGATTGTTTGGTTCTGCTGAGCCGTATTTAACAAAAGCAGAAAGAGAAGCATTGGTTAAAGCCGAAAATGCCGCTATTATTCAGAATCCTGCCGATTATTACTGTATGAAGTCATTGTACGGTGTGTCCGGTAAGTTATTGGAAATGAACAGTGAAGGCGGTATCCTTTCCACAATGACTACTTATGAACCTGAATTACAGCAAATTCTTAAAGAATATAATTCTAAAATAAAATAATCTTCTAAACTTTTATTAGTGAAATTATGCTGTTTTTATTAACTAATTAATGAGGAGGTTAATTATGACTGTGATAAATAAAATATTAAATCTCGCAAAAAGCCGAGTTTTAATGTCATGGATTTTAGTTTTTATATTACCGATATCCATTATTCCTATCGGAATTTTTGTCAGTGCTGAAACTACAAAAGACATATCAAGTTTTGAAGTTGGTACAGTTGATGATTATTGTAACAGCGCACAAAATTTAAACTGGTCAAAGGATCCGAAATGCTCTTTTGAATTATCAAAAACTAAGGCGGCTGACGGAAAACAGTCTTTACATTTCATCACAACATCAGGCGCTGCTTGGGGTCAACGAATGTTAATGTTTCCCACAGCTTTTGCACCGCAAAAAAACAAATGGATGAATGTAAAGGTTTTTGTGTCTGATGACAGTACGGTAGAAGTTATTTCTTTGCTGGCAAGAAACGCATCCAGTAAATATACATATAGCGGTGAATACTATTTTGCGGATTATCCCGCCAATCCTGTCACAACGGATGAGATTCGTGAAAAAGGTGAATGGGTAACTCTTTCCTATCGGTTACCTGATGACGGGACATTGGAATATGTAGGATTTCAGGTAAAAACCCTCAGCAGTTCAAAGAGTAACAGTAATGCGGACTTGTATATTGATTTATTAACATTTGATGATAGTCCTGCGGATGTTATTCGCTACGGAAATGAGAAGACAGTCAGTAGTTTTGAAACCGGTACAGTTGATGATTATTGTAACAGCGCACAAAATTTAAACTGGTCAAAGGATCCGAAATGTTCTTTTGAATTATCAAAAGCCAAGGCGGCTGACGGTAAAAAGTCTTTACATTTCAGCACAACATCAGGCGCCGCTTGGGGTCAACGAATGTTAATGTTTCCCACAGCTTTTGCACCGCAAAAAAACAAATGGATGAATGTAAAGGTTTTTGTGTCTGATGACAGTACGGTAGAAG
>JAZUIT010000045.1:0-3897 GCA_045642385.1 Acutalibacteraceae bacterium | reverse complement strand
ACGGTCAGCTTGTTTGACAACAATCTGGGTAAGCCGTCCGCATATCCCACCGGCATAGTTGCAATTTCTGTGGGATTTGTAGTATAATATGTTCTGCCGTAGCTTATAGGGGTATCATTCTCTAATTTTTTAACAAGGGAAACAACGGTTTTAAATGACATACAGGGGATAAATTCACCCATACCCTCAACTTCACGGGAGGGTTCTAAGCCGTAAAGAATAATACCCGGTCTTACCATATCAAGGTGCATTTCGGGATTTCTCAAAGTGGCGGCTGAGTTACAGCAATGGCGAAGCGGAAAGCTTACACCGCGGCGTGAAAGCCTGTCAATAATATCTGTAAAAAGCTTAAACTGCACTTTTGTGAAAACAATTCCCGAATCGTTTTCATCCGCAACTGCAAAGTGGGTAAAAATTCCCTCGTTATAAAGATTGGGGAGCTTGCAGGTTTTCTCGATTTCGTCAACAGCATTTTCATCTGCAATATTATCGTGATAAACAAAGCCTATTCTTGACATTCCTGTGTCAACCTTAATATGAACATTTACGGTAACTCCCGATTTTACGGCGTTTTCCGAAAGCTTTTTTGCGTAGTCAAGGCTTATAAGTGCCTGAGAAATATTATTAAATGCCAACTCCTCGGCATATTCCGGGGGAGTGTAGCCCAAAATTAGCATAGGCGTGTCGGGACAGATTTTTCTTAATTGCAAAGCCTCTTCCAAATTGGAAACGGCGAACCAGTCCGTACCTGCTTTTAAAAGCTCTGCGGCACAGTGTTCTATTCCGTGACCGTAAGCATTTGCCTTTACTACGGACATAATTTTTGTTTCGGGTTTAACTTTTGTTTTTATCAAATTGAAGTTGTGACGCAGTGCGTCCAAGTCAATTTCGCACCAGGTGCGTTTAAAAAAATTATTCATTATATCGCCTCGAACAGAATATAAAATAATTATATAATATATGTATTGAATAGTCAAGGAGGATAACTTCAATGAAAGAAATTAACATCAGGGATTTAAAAGAAAATGCGGTTAAAATGATATCCGACGATTGGATGCTTATTACCGCAGGTGACGAAACGGGCTACAACACCATGACCGCAAGCTGGGGCGGAATAGGGGAGCTTTGGGGCAAGGATGTGGTATTTGTATTCATCAGACCGCAAAGATATACTCTCGAATTTATAAAAAAGTTTGATGAATTTACCCTCAGCTTTTTCGGCGGTGATTATAAAAAAGAATTGACATTCTGCGGCAGAATTTCCGGCAGAAATGTTGACAAAGCAAAGGAAACGGGACTTGTACCCGTATTTGAAAACGGAACAACCTATTTTGAACAGGCGTCAACCGTGCTTGTTTGCAAAAAATTGGCTGTTACCGAAATGAAACCGGAGGATTTTATTGATAAGTCGGTGGATAAAAATTATACAAACGGCGATTATCACCTGATTTTTACGGCAGAAATCGTAAAAACATTGACAAAATAATTTTTTGTGATATAATTATCTGTGTTGAAAATTACACAGAACGGACGCATAGCTCAGCCGGTTAGAGTGCTTGCTTCACACGCAAGAGGTCTGCGGTTCGATTCCGCATGTGTCCACCACGAAGAAAGCACTTCCGCATGAAGTGCTTTTTTCAATGATATCCGTTACTGACGAAACGGATGATATACCTGCGGTATGATATCGCACTTCGTTTGATGATATACGCATAGCGTATTAACGGATATTATATCATATTTGTTTTATACAAATATATCATACTTACAACGCAAGTATATCATATCGTTTCTCAAACGATATATCATTGACATGAAAACTATTGTTAGATATAATAACTTCGAGGTGATAAGTGTGCAAGAAAACAAACTTGTTGATATTTCATTTGAGTTTGCAAAATTAATTGTAAATATTTCTGACAATATAAAAGTACCGAAAAGCTCATATATGGTAAATCAATTAGCAAGGGCAGGTACATCGGTCGGAGCAAATATTTATGAGGCTCAATATGCACATAGTAGAGCAGATTTTATAGCAAAATTGGAAATTGCATTAAAAGAAGCAAATGAAACAAGCTATTGGTTAAAACTTCTAAAAGAAACAGGGAGAATAAGTGAATCAGAACAGAAAAGTGCAGAGAGAATCTGTGGTAATATTCGCAGATTATTGATTGCTTCCTGCTCAACCGCTAAATCCAATCAAGCAACCAAGTAATAATCGTAATGCTTTCACCAAACTTTCAAGATGTGTTTAATGATGTCGGTTGTAAAAAAGATATTATAAGGGTTTTTAAACTGACCGTGCCGGTTTCGGAAGTGCTTTTTTCAATGATATCCGTTACTGACGAAACGGATGATATACCTGCGGTATGATATCGCACTTCGTTTGATGATATACGCATAGCGTATTAACGGATAAATATCAAAAAGTGTAAAAAATGCTTGATTTTTTTATAAAATTGAGTTATAATCTCAGTAACCTATGAAGAGTGCGTGAGGGACAAGCCCGTTGACCGCACAGCAACCTGCCTGACGGCAAGGTGCTAATGCTTGACCGATGGGTATATATTAAGATTGCAACACCTGTCGGAAACGATGGGTGTTTTTTCGCCTCTTCATAATTTTATAAGGAGGTTGTTAAAATGAAAACAATCAAAGGTTTAGTAAAAACAAAAGAAAAGATGTATGTCTATCTTGAATCAAAAGAGCTTGCCGAAAAATTTTTAATTCAGGCGGAGGCGGAAGGCTTTACTTTCGGTGACGGAGTAAAACCGATTGAACGGCACACAAGTAATTTGTTCGCCGTATACGGTGATATGACAATTTCCTATGTTGGTACAGTGGGTCATATTTATTATCAGACAATGCTGAATAGCCCCGATTCAATCATAGTGAATTATACCAATGATGGGATATTTTCTTAATCTTTTAAATATCAGTAATTAAAAACGCTCAGAATCCTTGATACAGCAAGAATTCTGAGCGCTTTGTACTATGCGGAGCATAGTTTATAATCCGATAAAGGCTTTATTCCAACAACCTTAATAGGTGACTTCGGTTCGCCTGCGTACGCAATACCGTCAAGAATATACATATAGCTAATGGTTCAATTTTACCAAACAGAGTGTTATTGACCGCGTAGTTCCAAGCTTTATGTGATTATCTTGCCGTCAGGTATTCTTCGAGGCATTGACCGCTTGCTTTCATAGCTTTTGCGGCGGTAACGCCTACAAAACGCCAGTGCCACGGTTCATACATAATTTTGGTAATTGACTTTTTTTCTTTCGGATATCTTAAAATAAATCCGTAGTCGGCGGCGTGGGCATTGAGCCAGCGGAAAGCGGCAGTATTTTCAAAGCTTTCTTCAAGGCTTAAAATATCCATTGCAAGACCTGCATTATGCTCGCTTGTACCGGGAGGCAATATTTCCTCCGAGGCTTTGACGGTTGCCTGTGCCTTGCTGTAACCGTAGGACATATTTGTGTCAATCAGATTTTCAAAATTTATTTCCTGCCTTTCATAAGTTCTGTAGCCTGACAGGGGAGTAAGATATATACCGTCCTTTGCCGCCGCATTGTACATTTTAATGTAACTTGGGACAACTCTTTCGTCCATTTCCTCATAAGAACCTATGGCGGTAAGTGCTTTTAATTTCGGCTTGTAATCCGAGGGCATAATATAATCCCTGTTTACAAGCAATAAATTCCAGGGTGCATACATATCCGCAGGAGCCGGATTGAAACCGGCATAGGCATATTTATAATTAGTTATAGCCATCACTCCGTTTCTGAAATAATATTTTTTGCCGTTGAGTGTGCAGTAACCGGTAATGTTTTTAATTTTACCTGCCTCTATATAATATGTTCGTCCCTGATATTTGGCTAATGTTGTCGCACC
>JAZUIT010000044.1:0-2606 GCA_045642385.1 Acutalibacteraceae bacterium | reverse complement strand
AATATTACCTGCGTTCACTGCACTTATGACCCCGACAGCAAGGGTGGCAACTCACCCGACGGCAGAAAGGTTAAGGGTACATTGCATTGGGTTAGTGCCGCAGATAATATTAAGGTTCAGGTTAAGCTTTATGACAGACTTTTCAATGTGGAGAACCCCTCAGATGAATCAAAGGGAAGCTTTACGGAAAATCTCAATCCCGATTCCCTTATTACTGTTGACGGTTGCCTGCTTGAAGGCGGTTGCAAAGATTTAAAACCCGGCGACACATTCCAGTTTATGCGTCAGGGCTACTTCTGTGTTGATAAGGATTCCACCCCCGACAACATAATTTTCAACCGTACCGTTGCACTTAATTCATCCTGGAAAAAATAATTTTCGGAGAGTGATATTTTGAAAGCGTTATTCAGAATTGTTTCTTGCATAATAGCGATCTGTGTATTCCTTGCGGCGTTTTTTGCACAATTTTTCAGGGTAGTTTTTGATATTTTGGGTGTCTCAACTGATGCAAGTGAAAGTATTTATGACTTAATAAAATTGTTAAAGCCTGACGGAGGCTCCTCACTTATCAACGGTGCAGAGCTGTGGGAAAAAATAATAGCTTCATCAGAAGTATTGTCACCGATTATTCCTCATTTAGTATGCTTTTTGGTGTTTTTCGGGATTGCTTTATTGATAGCATTGGCAATAATAATAGTAAACGCAACAAAAACAATGCAAAAAACCACAACTTTTTTAGGTTTAGGCGGCTTTGTTTCAACTATTGCAATGATAATTTCTTTCAACCATGCCGCCGCACCTGTAATTTCAGGTCAACTTAATATTTTCCGTGTTCTTGATTTGAATTTTCTCCTGAGCCTTGCATCCTCAGCCGTATCATTTAAAATTATCAGCATAACATCGGCAGGAACACTAATGTGCATTGCGTTTGGTGCAATCGCCGTATGGGGAATATGTAATATAGTAATAGATATGGGCGATAAGCCCACCAAAGAAAGGAAGAAAATAAAATGAGTGAATGTACACACAACTGTGCAACCTGTGGTGAAAATTGTGAGAGCAGAGATTTGCTCGTTCAACTTAATCAGTACAGCAGTGTTAAAAAGGTTATCGGTGTTGTGAGCGGTAAAGGCGGCGTAGGAAAATCACTTGTCACCTCGCTTTTAGCCTGTGCAACTGCCGCAAAAGGAAATAAAGTCGGTATTTTGGATGCCGATGTTACAGGTCCTTCAATTCCGAAATCATTTGGTCTTCACGGTTTGGCGGAAAGTAATGCCATGGGACTTATGCCCCGTGAAAGTAAGTCAATGGGTATCAAGGTTATGTCCGCTAATCTTCTTCTTGAAAGTGAGGATATGCCTGTTGTATGGAGAGGTCCCGTCATTTCCGGATTAATTCAGCAGTTCTGGACTGATGTTGCCTGGGGCGATGTAGATTATATGTTCGTGGATATGCCTCCCGGAACAGGTGATGTGCCGCTTACGGTATTCCAGTCACTTCCCGTTGACGGTATTGTTATTGTTACAACCCCTCAGGATTTGGTAACAATGATTGTTAAAAAAGCCTACAATATGGCAAGGAAAATGGATATTCCGATTTTGGGTATTGTTGAAAATATGAGTTATTTTGAATGCCCCGACTGTAAGAAGAAATATGAAATCTTCGGCGAAAGCAAAATTGACGAAGTTGCAAAGGAACTTGATATTCCCGTTCTTGCAAAATTGCCTATCAATCCGGCTATTACAAAGCTTGTTGACAAGGGTGCAGTTGAACTGGCAGAGGTTGAAGAAATAAATTCGGCAATAAACGGAATTTTATGATAGAACAGTCAATCTGTCTTAATAAATTTAACCTGTAAATACAAATAAAAACGGTCTGTAAAAGCTCCAAAGTTGTTTACAGACCGCGTTTTTATTCTATACTGTTTTTTAAAAATTCCCTGTCTTTTTTTGTAAGCTCTGCTTTTTCAAGTAAATCCGGACGGCGTTGGGCAGTCCTAATAAGTGACTGCTCCCTTTTCCATTTTTCAATGTTAGCGTGATGTCCGGAAATTAAAACCTCCGGAACAGTCACAGAGTGCCATTCAAACGGTCTTGTGTACTGGGGATATTCAAGAAGATAATTATAATGGCTTTCACCTGTAAAGGATTGTTCATTTGCAAGAACACCGGGCAACATTCTGGAAATTGAATCTGCAAGAATCAGAGCCGGCAATTCCCCACCGGTTAAAACATAATCGCCTATGGAAATTTCTTCGTCAACAATTTCATCAATAATTCTCTGGTCGACACCCTCATAATGACCGCATAGAATGACAATATTTTGTAGCTTTGACAATTCCTTCACCCTGTCCTGAGTCAAAACCTTACCCTGCGGTGACATATAAATCAGATGGGGTTTTGTTTCACAACTTTCACAAATTGCCTTATAGCAATCATATATAGGTTGGGGAAACATTATCATTCCTTCTCCGCCGCCATACGGAGTATCGTCAACCCTGTTATGCTTATCTGTTGAATAATCCCTGATATTATAACAGTTTATTTCATCCAAATTATTTTTTCTCGCACTTCCGATTATGCTTTCGCTTAAAACAGCTTCACACA
>JAZUIT010000043.1:0-5075 GCA_045642385.1 Acutalibacteraceae bacterium | reverse complement strand
TCATAACGGCAAGGTTGAACGCAGTCACAGAAAGGATAACGAGTACTTTTATGCCACTCACAAGTTTTATTCTTTCAATGATTTCGCTAACCAACTAAAAGTCCACAACCGCAATTACAACAATTTCCCTATGCGCCCGCTTAACTGGTCTTCTCCTAAGAATATGCTTATTTCTTTTTCTTCCATTGTGTAACATATCATTGACAAACCAACAGATATGGGAGTAGTCTTTAAGATAACAAATTGACTTTTTCGGAAAAATGTGATATACTATTCCAAAGTTTTTTTCGGAGGACACTATGGCGCAGATAAGATACCTCATAAAACGGCTGTCCGTTCCCGCAATGTTCCCATACGCAAAGCCGTTGGGTGAAGAAAACTATTCGTTTGACCTTTCCGTCGCCCAGACCAAAGGTGTCATTATGGGCAATGGAGAAACCTTGCAGGAGGATAACGCTGTCTTCTTTCAGGCGATGTGTGCCCTGCACGAGGATAACTATGTTTCTCCAACGGAAGATACCGTCATAGACGATCTTTCCGATGTCATTCTGTATCTCGATTTTGCCGGTATCTTTGACCGTGACGAAAACGATCCGAAGGTCGCACTTATGCAGAAAAAGACCGAAGCCATGTTTCGCCCGGAGGGGATAACACTTGACTTCGGTCAGGGTAAAAAGAGATATATCGCCTTTGAACGCTCGGCAAGTATGAGCAGGAACGCAAAGCTTTCTTTTGTGCGCGAGGATATTTACGACCGTCTGAAAGAAAGGATCACCGTCGGGATGAAGCTCGGCGTGTGTCAACTCTCCAAGCTCTATGCCTACAACGGTCTTATGTTTTCAAGCGGAAAGCGCATTGAAACGGATATGCTGTGGGATAAGGACGCTATCGTTGTCATAGAAAATCCCACTGCCGTTTACAGGGATATTGATGTCATTACCGTTGAAGATACGACGAAAAGCGGCGATGTTCGCAAATATAAACGGGTGGAGAAAAAGCAGGATATTCCCGTCGAGCTTTTTGACGGCGAAGGGTTGATCTCACCCGAATTCAGTGAAGAAATAGACCGTATCTATTGTGGAAAGCATATCCATAATTCCTATCAGATCCGTTTGCCGTACATCAAGGGTATGGTACACGAAATCAATTTTCAAGCCATTTTCAAAGCCGCTAATGTAACGACTCTTACGCCTATGCTAAGGTGCTTCAAAACAATGCGTTTGCAAAAATTAAAAAAATTTTTGAAAATCAGTAGCCATTTTTCAAACTCATTCGTATAAAGATGTGAAAACAGAAAAACGAAAAAAAGCAATGAGTTTTTTTGTCGGAAGACATGACAGATTCCGTAAGACAGGCGGATTTAACGATGGAAAAGTCATGGCAGTCATCAGCAAAAAAACATCGTGGAGAAATCAATCATGAAAGAAACAGAAAACAGGCTTGTATCTTATCAGGATATGCCATTTGCAAGAACACATCGGGGAAGCTCCGAAGTGTTTCCGATCAGTAAAGAAGAATTCGACCGTTTAAAGGGGACTCTGGAGCATATTGCCTATGACAATGTGTATGCAAGAAGCATATATCTTCAAATAACAGGACGATGCAATTTCAATTGTCTGCATTGCTTCTCCGCCAAGGATAATGCTCCTCTTATGTCCGAAATGTCTCTTGAACAGATCAACAGGCTTTTAGATGAAGCAAAGGCGTGCGGTATAAAGTTCGCGACAATAACCGGCGGAGAACCGTTGATTCATCCGCATTTTTATGAAATCATCAAAGCGTTTGCCGACAGAGACATGGAGATAGAAACAATTATCACAAACGGATATTTTCTGACACAGGATGTGTTTGATGTGCTCGGGTCATATGGTATGAACACGAATTTCAGAATATCCTTTGACGGAATAGGCGTACACGATGAAATGAGAGGCATAAGGGGCGCAGAAAAGGCAACCCTTAAGGCCATCGAACTGGTTGTGAAGAACGGAAGTGAGCTTAGCATTAATATGCAGGTTAACAGAAAGACCGTCAAGTCAATTCCCGAGAGTCTGAGGCTTCTTGACAAAATGGGCGTAAATGAAACCAATCTCATAAAAACCTCGGATTCTCCGAGATGGAAGCTCAACTCCAACGGTGATAATTTTACATTCGGGGAGTTTTACGAATTTTGTCTGAACACAGTGGATGTGTACAGTAAAGAAGACCATCAGATGAATATCGGCATATGGCTCTTGAACTGCTTTAATCCGAAATCCGTTACTACCAAATACAGTTTTCCTTTTGCCAAGACAAAGATGCGGCCGGAAGAGGACAAAGCGGTTGCCTGCGCAGAATTTAATGACAAGCTTTTTATAGGTGCAGACGGAAAGGTGTACCCATGCCTGCAGCTGCAGGGCAGTCTGGATCAGCACGGCATCTTTTTGGGAAATGTCTTTGAAGAGGGAGTTCACAGTATTCTGCAAAAGGACAGCAAGCTTTCCCAATTCAAAAATCACACTCGCGAGGAGAGATTTGCTCATAATGAAAAATGCGATGATTGCTACTATTCACGAATATGCAGTTCAGGTTCTCCCTGCATGAGCTTTTTGCTTCATGGCGATATGCTTGCGCTTGATGATACGGTATGTGAATTCTACGAATCCGGAATGTATGAGCGGGTACTTTCACTTGCCGGCTTTGGCATCAAAATTGTCAAAGAAGAATAGCTCAAACGAAAACAGTATAAAAAAAGGAGGTGGTAGCGTGAAGACGACAAGCAAAAATAAAAATGTTACCCATACGAAAGTTGAATTGACAAGAGGACCGGGCAAGGAACTTACAAGCGAGCAGCTTGAGCAGGTAAACGGAGGGTTATTTTCAAAAGCTTCTCATTTTTCCGGTTATGTTTATAAGTACGACGGAATACCGGAACATGAGTATTATTTCAGCAGAGACGACTATTCATCTGAATGGTTCAGGGGAATATTAAAGAGATCCTGGGAAGAACCTATCGGGATTTGCCAAGTCAGATCAATAAGAACTCACGAGGTTTATATAACCGAAGATCATGATGCGTTAAGTTACATAAAAGGTAATACCTCAGAAGTCGACGGCGATATTTGGAAAATGTTTACAACAAAAGAATAAAAGCATCGGATACCCGCTCACACCATTCCAGATTCGCAGAATTCACATACCGTATCCCGGCAAAATGCCGGACGGATTTTTGCCCCTTTGCTGCCGATCGGAGCTATGCAGATCAAGAGGCTTATGCACCCCGCAGAGGTCGGGCAAAAGAGGACAATACATACAAGGATGCCGATATTGTTATTGAAAATCGGCAGTAATGAGCCATGTTAAAGCATGAATTGGGAGGGACGATAATGGAAAAGAAACTAAAAATCCTTAAAAAGGGTGTCAAGACGGTGAACAAAAAGCTTGCGAATCTGACGGACGAGGATCTGAAAAAGGTTGTAGGCGGGCAGCACGAAGAAATGAAACTATGTCCCAAATGTGGCCAACAATACAGAAATCGCCATGTTTGTACAAAAGATGAATAAAGGAATGCCGGGGCAAAAACCTGCCAAAACAATCATTTTTCCGCTTTGTACAAGAAAAATGAAATCAAATTATGAAAGGATATCCCCATGAAAACAAAAGGAGAACAGAACAGATTGAAAGATGAAGTTGCAGCACCCGAAAAAAAGATTTCAGAGCTTCATGATGATACGCTCAAGCATATAACCGGCGGAACCCATACCGAAATGCCTTCAATATCAAAATCCGGTGAAATTGAAGGCATCTCTGACGATCTTCAAGAGTCAAACGGATCGGGCGGTAACGGCTGTAAACCTTATATTATTTCGGCTATGCTTCCTTGCGGAGACAGAATACTTGAAGGGCAAGAAGCAGATTGCAGTGATCCTGCAAATAAAGGCACAAAGCCGGAGTGTCAGCGGTGCAGTGCTAACAGATAATGAGGAGATTGATCGTTGGCGTTGCGCACGCCGCCAACGGCCGATGCGTCATGGAGTCTCCCGTCAACAGGCCGGGAGGATCGCGTTAAGTGAGCGCCCCCTTTGATAAAACCGTATCTGCGATTTTCGCAATTGCCGCCGACGGCTGATCGAATGGAGTGGATATACTGCCATGAAAAAACGAAAGAAGAAGGAGTTATCATCATGACACAGAAAAAATTGACAGATGAAGAATTAAGAAATGTTTGCGGCGGAGCCGCACAGGGGAACGGCACCTATTCGTACGGGTGCGGGGAGGTATATTCGAGATTATCGTTCGGAGAAAGGCAGTACCTTGTGGTACGTTCCTATTATGATGAGGTTTCGGCAAACACGGAAATAGAGACCGACAACTACGAAAGCTTTGACGGTGCTACCCTTTCCGGATACTGCGGATACAGCAGAATCAAAGCAAAGAATTTCCCGAATTACCAAAAAGAAGGTGTTGTTTTCAATTATTCTCACAAATAAAACCGGCGATCAGAATTCAGAAAATCAGTAGCCGTTTTGGCAATTGATTCGTATAAACAAATGAAAGACAAAAGATTAAAAACCAAATACGGAGGAAACTTAACTATGAAAAAAACACTCACATTTTTCCTTGCTCTTGTCATGCTGTTCTCTCTTACTGCGTGCGGCAGCGAAGAACCCGAAACGAGCAATATTCCCGAAACGGAAACAACAAGCAATGAGGACACGTCAGGTCCTGTTGTGACAGAAGGCTATCAGCTCCTGTGCGAATACAACGGCGCTAAAATATTCTACGATGCCACTCCGGAAATGAACGAGAAGGGCGACCTGAAGATTGCCATCAAAATCGACACAAGCGAATGTGCGGAAGGCATTGCGGTCGAGCTTTCCGATTGTACGGTGAACGGGTTCGGTGTTTCCTGCCCGTCTCAGGTTTCAACCCCTGCCGGCAGTGAAATTGAAATGACTTTGGGCATTCAGACTTCTGCCATGGCTCAGTACGGATTGAAAAATTACGCGGATGTAAAGACCGGCTTTACGATTTACTCCTTCAATGCCGAAACGTATCAGGTCAATGAACCGGCACTTACCGTGATCCCGCCCGTGAGT
>JAZUIT010000042.1:0-12014 GCA_045642385.1 Acutalibacteraceae bacterium | reverse complement strand
TATTATACGCTGTTGCTTACTTTGTTATAGGATATGATATTTTAGATAAAGCTGTAAAGGGTACAACCAACGGCAGGATATTTGATGAAAATTTTTTAATGGCAGTTGCAACATTGGGAGCAATAATACTGGAAATAATTGAGAAAAATTATGTGTTCCGAGAAGCAGTTGCGGTAATGCTTTTTTATCAGATAGGTGAGTTTTTCCAGAAATATGCTGTAAACAGAAGCCGTAAAAGTATAAAAAAATTAATGGACATAAGACCGGATTATGCCAATGTGGAAATGGGTGGTAATTATGTTCAGGTGTCGCCCGATCAAATTGAAATAGGTCAGGAAATTATTTGTAATCCTGGAGAAAAAATACCTATTGACGGTGTTGTTTTGTCAGGTGAATCTTCTTTGAATACATCTGTGCTTACAGGAGAAAGTATCCCTAAAAATGTAAAAACGGGTGATGAGGTTTTAAGCGGCTGTATAAATTTGAGCGGTGTGTTAAGAATTAAAACAACAAGAGAATTCGGACAGTCAACAGCTTCCAAAATATTAGAGCTTGTTGAAAATTCAACAGCACGAAAAGCAAAATCCGAAAGCTTTATTTCAAAATTTGCAAGAGTATATACTCCCACAGTTTGCTTTTCGGCATTATGTGTTGCTGTTTTACCGCCTTTGTTTTTGATGTTTGCACATCTTCCGCCGCAATGGGGAGAATGGCTTTACAGGGCATTGACTTTTTTAGTGATCAGCTGCCCGTGTGCTTTGGTAATAAGCATTCCGTTAAGCTTTTTTGTTGGCATAGGTACAGCAGGAGCAAACGGAATTTTAATCAAAGGCTCTAATTATATTGAGGCACTTTCAAAAATCAAAACAGTAATTTTTGATAAAACAGGAACTCTTACCAAAGGAGTTTTTGAGGTACAGGGTATTCATCATAATCCTATTTCAAGCGAAAGACTTATTGAATATGCTGCTTTGTCGGAATGTGCTTCATCGCATCCCATAAGCTTAAGCTTACAGAAGGCTTACGGTAAGCCCATTGACAGAAGCCGTGTTACGGATATCGAGGAATTAAGCGGCTACGGTGTAAAGGCTAAGGTGGACGGTGACCTTGTTGCAGTAGGAAATTCTGCTTTTATGGATAAGTTGGGTATTAAATATCATAACTGCCACAATGTGGGAACCCTAATCCATGTTGCAGTGAACGGAGAATACAAGGGTCATATTGTGATAACTGATGTTATTAAGAAAAATTCATATAAAGCGGTTAAAGAGCTTAAAAAATACGGTATTACAAAAACTGTTATGTTGACTGGTGATTCGGATTCAGTTGCAAAAAATGTTGCAAAGGAATTGAATATTGATGAGTATCAAAGTGAATTACTTCCTGCCGAAAAGGTAAAATATGTCGATAATCTTTTAAGTGAATATCCCGATGATGACAGAATTGCTTTTGCCGGTGACGGTGTAAATGATGCACCGGTGCTGACAAGGGCTGATGTGGGAATTGCCATGGGAGCTTTAGGTTCGGATTCAGCTATTGAAGCGGCGGATGTTGTTCTTATGGACGATGACCCGTTGAAAATTTCCCGTGCAATTAAAATTTCACGAAAATGTATAAGAATTGTTTATCAGAATATTGTTTTTGCACTTTCTGTCAAAATTTTATGCCTTGTTTTCGGCACATTGGGCTGGACAAATATGTGGTTTGCAATTTTTGCAGATGTGGGTGTTATGGTGCTCTGTGTTCTGAATGCTTTGAGAATTCGTCTCAGACGCATAAAAGAATAAATTCTTATTAGGGTTATAACGAAAAAAATCAATAAGCTTGATGTTGTTCGGTATATTCCTGAGATCTATAAAAATTTTATTAATAAAATAAACCGTCTTTAAAGCATTAAAATGCTTTGGCGGTTTATTCTTATTAAGAGTTAAATGTGTTACCGTATTATATTAAAAAATGGTTTTTGATAATTTGTATTTTCCTATTCTTTAACCGAAATTTGCATAATTAAAAATTTCATCTTGCAAATTTCAGCTTTTTGGAGTAAAATAATAGGCAAGAACTTAAAAGGATGCAGGAATAATGACAAAATCACTACTTGCTAAAATAGAAGAAATATATCCGACACTGTCAAAAAGCCACAAAAAGATAGCTGATTTTATTCTTGACGACTATGCTGTTGCGGCTTTTATAACAGCGGCAAAGTTGGGGGAAACGGTTGGAATAAGCGAATCCACCGTAGTCAGATTTGCAACCGAGTTAGGTTTTTCGGGTTATCCTCAGTTACAGAAAAGTTTGCAGGAATTAATCCGAAATAAGCTTACCAGCGTTCAGCGAATGGAAGTAACCAATGTCAGGATTTCCGAAGATGATGTTTTGCGACAGGTTCTTACAAGTGATATGGATATGATAAGGGAAACTCTTGACAGTATATCTACCGATACCTTTAAAAAATGTACAGATGCCATTAATAATGCTAAGCGTATATATATTTTAGGTTTGCGTTCTTCGGCTTCGCTTGCGAGTTTTCTTGCGTTTTATTTTAATCTTGTTTTTGATGATGTGATTTTGCTTGACACTTCAAGTCCCAGCGAAATGTTCGAGCAGATTTTCAGAATTAACGAAAATGATGTATGTATTGCAATTAGTTTTCCGAGATATTCAAAGCAGATTGTAAATGCATTAAAATTTATATCTGACAGAAAAGCCACAATAATTTCAATAACCGACAGCGACCGTTCACCCATAGCGGCATTTGCAACTCATGTTCTGACTGCAAAAAGTGATATTGCTTCCTTTGTTGATTCCCTTGTGGCACCTTTGAGCTTAATTAATGCTCTTATTGTTGCGGTGTCCTTGGGAAGAAAAGAAACGGTTTACAGGAATTTTAATATGCTTGAAAATATCTGGGACGAATATCGTGTGTATGAGAAAGTAGAGAATAATGAGTAAGGTTATTGTAATCGGCGGCGGTGCCGCAGGACTTATGGCAGCGGGTACAGCCGCAAGAAACGGCAACGAAGTTATTATTTTAGAGAAAAACGATAAAATCGGCAGAAAAATTATGATAACAGGTAAGGGCAGATGTAATGTTACAAATGCCTGTAACCTGATAAATGATGTGATTGAAAATGTTCCAACGAACGGCAGATTTTTATTTAGTGCCTTAACAAGATTTATGCCCGATGACACCATAGATTTTTTTAATGATATGGGTGTGGAGCTTAAAATCGAAAGAGGTAACAGAGTATTTCCCGTTTCCGACAAAGCCTCCGACATTGTAGATGCTTTAAGGAATTATATTGAGGATAATTATGTTGAAGTAAAAAAAGGACAGGCGGAAGCTTTTATCCTTGAAAACAATAAAATTGTTGCGGTGAAAACGGCTGACGGCGAAAAAATTTACGGTGATAATTTTATTCTTGCGACAGGGGGGATGTCCTATCCTCTCACAGGTTCTACCGGTGACGGGTATAAGCTTGCCAAAACTGTGGGGCATACTGTTACACCGTTGAGACCGTCACTTGTCCCCATTGAGGTTCACGAGGGCTTTTGCTCCGATTTACAGGGACTTTCCTTGAAAAATGTTGCAATTGAAATAATAAATACGGAAAATTATAAAACTGTATTTTCCGAACAGGGTGAAATGCTTTTTACTCACTTTGGTGTTTCGGGACCTATGATTTTGTCCGCATCTGCTCATATTCCTGATATTGAGTCGGGCAAATATGAAATACACATTGACTTAAAGCCTGCTATGAGCTATGAAATGTTAGATGCACGGCTTTTAAGGGATTTTAGTGAAAATTCAAACAGGAATTTCATTAATTCTTTGGGTGCTTTGTTACCGAGAAAAATTATTCCCGTTATAGTAAAATTATCCGGTATCAATGCAAACAGGAAAGTAAATCAAATTACCAGGGAACAGAGGGCAAACCTTTGCAACCTTTTAAAGGATATAAAGCTTACTGCCACAAGGTTCAGACCTATTGAGGAGGCTATTATTACCTCCGGCGGTATTTCCGTAAAGGAAATTGACCCCAAAACAATGAAATCAAAGGTAGTAGATAATCTGTATTTTGCCGGTGAAATTATTGATGTTGATGCCTACACAGGGGGATTTAATCTGCAAATTGCCTTTTCAACCGGCAGGCTTGCAGGAGAAAGTATAGAGGTGTAAAGATGAAAATTAATATTGCCATTGACGGACCTGCCGGAGCAGGTAAAAGCACAATTGCAAAAATGGTTGCAAAAAAGCTTAACTTTATTTATGTCGATACGGGCGCTTTGTACAGAACTGTGGGGCTTAACTGTCTGCGTTCAGATGTTGATACAAAGGATCCCGCCGGTATCGAAAAAATTCTTCCATCAACCGACATAAAACTTAAATTCATTGATAATACACAGAAGGTCTTTTTAAACGGTGAGGATGTTTCCGAGGCTATCAGAACGCCTGAGGCTTCCATGGCGGCTTCCAATGTTTCTGCTGTGCCGGCTGTCAGAGCATTTTTGTTTGATTTACAGAAAAATATTGCGGAAAATAATGACTGCATTATGGACGGCAGAGATATAGGAACTGTTGTTTTACCAAATGCACAGGTTAAAATTTTTATGACCGCTTCGGTTGAAACAAGAGCAAAACGCAGATATGATGAGCTTATTTTAAAAGGAACAGATGTTAAGTACGAAGATGTTTTGTCCGAAATGGTGGAAAGGGATAACAATGATTCCAACAGAGCAATTGCACCGTTGAAAGCGGCTGATGATGCGGTGATTTTCGATAACGGAAATTATAATCTTGAAGAGTCGGCAGACAGAATTATTGAAATTTTCAAACAAAAAACGGAGTGCAAAAATGTATAAAAAATTTGAGGGTGAAAATGTTGTATTTGATTACACTGATTTTCACGATAAGAAAAGATATAAGGTGACAAAGAAGATAATGAGATTTCTTCTTTTGTTTACCCATAGAATTAAATTTATAGGGAAAGAGAACATTCCTGAAAAAGGCGGATTTATTGTTGCTTCAAACCATGTAAGTAATATTGACCCTGCGTTTATTATGCTCAGCACAAAAAAGCCCATACATTTTATGGCAAAGGCGGAGCTTTTCACAAATAGCTTCAAAAGCTTTTGGTTGCAGGCATTCAATGCTTTCCCCGTAAAAAGAGGAACCTCCGACCGTTCATCCATTGATTATGCAATAGAGCTTATTAAGCAGGAAAAGGTGTTAGGAATGTTTCCGGAGGGAACTTGTTCGGAGGACGGTATTCCTCTTCCTGCAAAAGCCGGTGTGGCTTTGGTTGCAAAGGCAACAGGAGCAGATGTATTGCCTGTTGCAATATGTTCAAAAAACAGGGGTCATGTGTTCCAGACAATTACCGTAAGGATAGGTAAGCTTATTACATATCAGGAATTGGGATTGACCCCGGACAAGCGTTCCTCGTCGGAACTTAAAAGTGCAACAAGGGAGATTATGGATAAAATAGTAAAGCTTTGGGAAAAAGGTCCCAATGCTTATGACAATAAAAAAATAAAGGCAGAGAAAAATGGAAATTAAGCTTGCAAAGTCAGCCGGTTTTTGTTTTGGTGTTGACCGTGCGATTAATATGATGCACAAGATTGTTGACAGCGGAGAAAAGGTTTGTACCTTGGGACCAATTATTCATAACCCTCAGGTTATTTCTGATTTTGAAAACAAGGGTGTTAAAATTATTGATAATCCTGAGGATGTGCCTCAAAGCTATTCAGTGGTTATCAGAACTCACGGAGTAAGTAAAGATATTCTCCAAAGAACTCAGAATTGTGCGGAAAAGGTTTATAATGCCACCTGCCCGTTTGTAAGTAAAATTCATAAGGTGGTTTCCGAAAATTCCGGTGAAGATACAATCGTAATTATTGCCGGAAATGAGAATCATCCGGAGGTTCAGGGTATAAGAGGATACTGTAAAGGTGAGTCTTATGTCGTAAATAATTGCGATGAATTGAGTCTGATGTATGACAAAATTTTATCTAAAACGAAGAAAAAATTAATTTTGGTTGCTCAAACCACATTTAATTTAAAAGAATGGCAGAAAATTTTAAATTTTTCGGATTTGTACTGTACAAATGCGATAAAATTTGATACAATATGTTTAGCGACTGAAGAAAGGCAGAATGAAGCTGTTGATTTGTCCCGAAAATGTGATATGATGGTCATAATCGGAGGGCGTCAAAGCTCAAATACTGCAAAGCTTAAAGCTGTCTGCGAGGGTAATTGCAGAACTGTGCTCATTGAAACGGCAGAGGAATTACATAATGTCAGCTTCAACGGGTGCAAAACGGTCGGTGTCACCGCGGGTGCTTCAACACCTGCGTGCATTATAAAGGAGGTACTGAAAACCATGTCCGAAGTAGTAAAAGAGCAAAAAAATCCTGAAGTCGAAGAGACTGCGGAAACAATGACTGCGGAAGAATTTTCTGCAGCACTTGAGGAGTCGTTGAATGCAATGAGCTCCGATCAAAAAGTCAAGGGAGTAGTTATGGGATTTTCACCAAGTGAAATCCAGGTCGATATCGGCAGAAAGCATGCCGGTTTTGTTCCGATGGACGAGTACAGCAATGACCCCACTGCTGACGCAACCAAGGAACTCAAAGTCGGTGATGTTATCGACCTTATCATAATGAAAACTAACGATCAGGAAGGAACGGTAATGCTCTCGAAGCGTCGCTTTGATGCTATTGAAGCTTGGTCTAAGATAGTAAGCGCTGAAGAGTCCGGCGAGATCCTCGAAGGTATTGTAACCGAGGTTATCCGCGGCGGAGTTTTGGTAGCAAGTTGCGGTGCAAGAGTTTTCGTTCCTGCATCATTGGCAACAGCTTCAAAAAATGATGTACTTGAAGACCTTTTAAAAACAAAGGTTCGTTTCAAGGTTATCGAAGTTAATCAGCAAAGACACCGTGCGGTCGGCTCAATAAGAGCTGTCATCCGTGAGGAACGCAGGGCTGCAAGTAAAGCTTTGTGGGACAGCCTTGAAGAAGGCAAGACTTACACGGGAACAGTTAAGTCAATGACAACCTACGGTGCATTCGTTGATATCGGCGGTGTGGACGGAATGATTCACATTTCCGAGCTTTCATGGGTTCGCATTAAGCATCCCTCAGATGTTCTCAATATCGGCGATATCGTAGAGGTTTATATCAAGGCACTCGACAGAGAAAATAAAAAGATTTCTCTCGGTTTCAAAAAAGCAGAAGATAATCCATGGGAAATTCTCCGTACAGATTATCCTGTTGATACAATCTGTGATGTTAAGGTTGTAGGTCTTACAACTTTCGGTGCATTTGTGAATATTATCCCCGGCATTGACGGTTTGGTTCATATTTCGCAGATTGCCGACAGAAGAATTGACAAGCCTGCTGATGTTCTTACAGTTGGTGAAACAGTTAAGGCAAAGATTACGGCTATCGACTTTGATAAGAAGCGTGTCAGCCTTTCAATCAGAGCTTTAATTGAGCCTAAGGAAGAGGAAGAAGCTATTGATGAAATAGCCGAAGAAGCAGCTACGGTTGAAGAAACAGTTGTTGAAGAAGCAGTTGTTGAAGAAACTCCTGTTGAAGAAACTCCTGTTGCAGAAGAAGCTCCGGCTGAAGAAACAGCAGAATAATTTATTCTACATAATTACAAAGCACTTGCTTATAAGCAGGTGCTTTTTTATGTGTAATCAGCAGTATTTTGCTCAACATCAATTTCTCACCTCTGATTTCTAATTCCTTATTGATAAATGTAATATTCAAGGGACAGGTTGCATATAGCTTGAAAGAAGATACAAAAATGGAGGTTATAATATGGAGGACAGAAATATTTATTCCGATATTGCACTGAGGACCAACGGTGATATTTATATCGGTGTGGTGGGACCTGTCAGGACAGGAAAATCTTCGCTTATAAAAAAATTTATGGAAACTCTTGTACTGCCCAATATTGACGGTGATTTTTCGAGGGAGAGGGCAATGGACGAAATGCCGCAATCCTCAGCCGGCAGAACCATAATGACGACAGAACCGAAATTTATACCGGAAAATGCAGTTGAAGTAAATTTACCCGGTAATGCAAGCTTTCAGGTAAGAATGATTGACTGTGTCGGATATATAGTGCCAAGCTCATTGGGATATATAGAAAATGAACAACCTCGAATGGTGAAAACGCCATGGTTTGAGGATGAAATTCCTTTTAATATGGCGGCTGAAATCGGCACACAAAAGGTTATAAGCGAACATTCAACCATAGGTCTTGTTGTAACTACTGACGGCAGCATCAGCGACATTCCCCGTGAAGAATATATGCAGGCGGAAGAAAGAGTAATCAGGGAATTAAAGGAAATAAAGAAGCCGTTTATAGTGCTTCTCAATTGTACACAACCTGAATCACAGCAGTCAAAAGACACGGCAAAGGAGCTTACCGAAAAATATGAAGTCCCGGTTATACCCGTAAACTGTCTTGAATTAAAAGAAGATGAAATTAAAAATATTCTGACAAGAGTTTTGTTTGAATTTCCTGTCAAAGAAATCGGTATTGATTTACCTAACTGGATGAATACGCTTGATAAAACTCATTGGCTCAGGAGTAAAATTTTCAATTCGGTTTTTGCTAATGCCGAGGGTATAAATCACATCAGAGATATTGACTTGATGGCTGAAAATCTTTGTCAATGTGAATATGTAGAAGCAGCCGAAACCTCAAATATTAATTTAGGCGAGGGTAGTTCCGTTATCAAAGTAAAAATGAAGGACGGTTTATTTTACAAAATACTTGCAGAGGAAACCGGACTGGAAATCAACGATGAAAAGGATTTGATTGAGCAGATAACCGAGATGTCAAAGGCGGTAAATGAATACAAAAGAATAAAAACCGCACTTGACGAGGTGGAAGCCACGGGATACGGCATAGTAATGCCCACCATGGACGAATTGAGCCTTGAAGAACCGGAAATAATGCGACAGGGAGGAAAATACGGCGTAAGACTTTCGGCATCCGCACCGTCAATACACATGATGAAAGCGGATATTACTACGGAGGTAGCCCCCATCGTTGGTTCCGAATCACAGTCGGAGGAACTTGTAAAATATCTTTTACAGGAATTTGAGGAAAATCCGGCGAGTATATGGGACTCAAATATTTTCGGAAAATCTCTTCATGAGCTTGTTAATGAAGGCTTGCATAATAAACTTTTCAGAATGCCGACGGAAGCAAGAATGAAATTGCAGGAAACCCTTGAAAGGGTGATTAATGAGGGCTGCAGCGGACTTATCTGTATAATTCTTTAAAGTTAGAAGTTAGGAGTTGAGGGTGGGCAAATGTCCACACCCATTTTGAATGATAAAAAATAAAACCCCCAAACGGGGGCTTTATTATTTTTTAGAAATATCAATAACAGAATTTTTTTGCCAGCGGTTGCTTAAAAAATAAATCCAGGTTACAATCATCGCAAAGCCAAAACCGAACAGACCGTTCCACCATATAATCGAAGTTCCGAAAAATGAAGTGTATCTGAAAAGATAGGTGACAACCACTCGGATACCCAGGGCAATAGTTGCAACCACCGTGGGAACCTGACTGTGATTTGCACCCTGGAACAAGCCGAATAAAGGTATATAAAACGAAAACATAATATTTACTAAGGCAATTGCACGCAGGTGCTTTGTACAATATACTGCGGCGGCATCGCTCAGACCGAAAACACCGATAATTTGCTTCGTGAAAGCCCAAACAAGAACGGTTACAATAATTGTAAAACCTAAGGACATACCTATTGTTTCAAAAGCACCTTTTTTTACTCTGTTCATTTTACCTGCGCCGATATTCTGACCGGCAAATGTAGCCATAGTTGTCTGAAAAGCACTTGCAGGCAGATTCATATACATCTCAATTCTCTGTCCCACGGTTGCGGATGCCGTCATAGTCTGACCGAATTCATTAACCGCTCTTTGAATGAATGTCAAGCCGAAAGAAACAAGCACAAGCTGTAATGCAATGGGAAATCCTATTTTAACGGTATCTTTTGCAAGCTTAAAATCAAATGTAAATTCTTTTAATTTAAAATTAAAAACAGCGTATCTTTTTTTCATATAAATATAAGCTGCCACAAAAGAAACAGCCTGAGCAATATCCGTTGCCACAGCCGCACCGATTACACCCCAATTGAATACTGCCACAAACAGTAAATCTAAAATGATATTTAAAACAGAAGCTAATAAAAGGAAGTAAAGCGTTGCGGCACTGTCTCCGACAGCTCTGAGAATAGATGAAAAAATATTATAGCCGTATTGGAAAACAAGTCCCAAACAATAAATTATGAAATATTGCAAAGTTTCTTCTAAAATTTCCTGAGGAACTTTTACAAAATAAATTAATGCAGGTCTTGCTATCAAAATGCCTGCTACGGTTGAAATAAGACCTAAGCTTAACAGAAAAATAATACCGGTAGAAGCATTTTTTCTGACTTGTTCATGGTTGTTTGCACCGTGGTGTTGTGCAATTACAACTCCGTTACCGGCGGAAAAGCCCATGGCAATAGCTAAAAAAAGAAATGTTAAGCTTGCCGTTGTTCCTACGGCAGAAAGAGAAGTTTCACCGGAAAATTTACCGACGATAATTGTATCAACCGTATTGTAAAGCTGTTGTAAAAGAGAACCTGCCAAAACAGGTAATGAAAATATTAAAATTTGTTTCCACGAAGGACCGCTAACCATAGATTTTATCATTTTTTACCTCGCTTAAAATTTTTATTAATTCTTTTTTTATGACGGGAGTCCACCATTTTTCGTAACCCAAAACCGTCGGATGAATACTGTCCTTCATATATTTTTTATAATCTTTTTCCGAAACCGTGTTCATTTTATCGTTATTCCATAGGTCAATAACGAAAATTTTATGTTTACTTTTAATTTCGGATAATAAATTAATCATTTTTGCATAGTGATCGTTGTCATATTTAGTACCCGTGTAAAAAATTACGGGACAACCCCAGGTGCTTTTTGCATAATTGATTATGTATTCAATAGCACCGGCAACGGTTTGCGTATCAAAGTTATTGTCAGAGCTTATTTTACCCAAGTTAATCAGGTGTCTTGCATCGTTGGTGGAAAGCTGACAGACAAAAGCATCAGCATTAATGTTTTTGTCTATTTTTTTCATTCTTGATATATAAGAACTTTCATCAATATCCGCTAAGGTCGTACCCGAAACAGCTTCTTTTACGGGAATAATTTTTTCCTGTTCCTTTAAAAACTCTACAAATGATATACCGGGGACATCGTGACCGTAGGTTACGGAGCTTCCTAAAAATATAACAGTTTTTCCAATTAAATTACTCATAATACTAACTCCCGAAATTATCATTAGAGATTATACCATAAAACAATGAAATTAACAATCATTAAAATAATTTTGAAAATATAGTGAAAAAACAAAAAAAAGGTTTAATTTTTTCTGATTGTATGGTATAATGTTGAAGTTAATGATTATAAGGAGGAATTTTCAAATGGCAAAGTTTTTGTTTTCTGCATTTGCGGATGAAGTAAGCACAGATATAAATGAACAGGTTTATGCTTTGAGAAGAAATCGTTTGAGCTATATTGAACCGAGAAAAATCGGTGATGAAAATGTTTCAACAATCTCTGTTGAGGGTGCAAAGGAAGCATACGAAATTTTCAAAAACAATATGATTTCCGTTTCTTCTTTGGGAAGCTTTTACGGAAAAATCAGTATTACAGATGATTTTGAACCCCACTTTGAAGCATTTAAGAATACAATCGAGGTTGCAAAGGTATTTAAAGCTAAATATATAAGAATTTTCAGCTTCTATTTCAATAACGGCGAAAACTATGAGGAGTACAGGGACGAAGTTATCCGCCGTATGAAAATAATGGTTGATTATGCTCTCGAAAACGGTATTCAGCCATTGCATGAAAATGAAAAAGGTATTTACGGTGATACCGTCGACCGTTGCCTTGATATTTTAACGGCTCTTGAC
>JAZUIT010000041.1:0-2667 GCA_045642385.1 Acutalibacteraceae bacterium | reverse complement strand
TTTAAATGTTATGGGGACAACGAACAGATTCATACGTTCCAAATCAATTAAGCTATTCTCGTCGCTTATCTGTTCTGACATATTGGCAGTATAGTAAATTGCGCAATCATGAGATTTTAAAATATCGTCACTTATTTTTTTAAAATATTTATCAAAATCATCCGGATGACAAGTAAAATATACCCTTGGCTTGTCTTTTTGTCCTGCATTTTGTTCCGGTTTGCATAAAAAAATAGTTTCGTTATCCATTTTTGTTGCCCTCACTTAAAAACTGTTTATCACTCAAATGTATTATAACATAATGAGAAATGTCATTCAATAAATTGGGTATTTATTTTTGAATACCTTTATTTTTGAATAATTAAAAAGGCGAAGCTGCGTGAGTGCAACTTCGTCTTTCTTTTATTTTGAGATGTTGTTTACCATTAGTTCAAGCACTTCAAGGATGTGTGCCTGGTCCTTTGGACTGAGCTGATCTATCTTGTCTGAAATCTTTGATGATTTGGCTTTGTAACTGTTTTTAATGGAGCCGTAGAATAAGTCATCCGCCGTACAATCCAAGCAATCAATTATCTTTACAAGCATATCAAGCTTAACACCATATACGCCTCGTTCAATGGCTGATAAATGATTGGTACTCAGGTCGATCATTTCAGCCAGTTGTTCTTGGGTGAAGCCTTTTTTTCGCCTGAGTTCTTGTATTTTCATCCCAATCTCTTTTTCAACCATATTTGTTTTCTCCTCATAATAAATTGTCCTATAATTAATTATAATTGGAAAACCGTTAGTTATACAGTGCGGAAACCCGTTTGTTGTAATTGAAAATCAATTAGTTATGTGTTAAAATGCAAGAGGTCGGATTGCTCCGGCCTCTTACTTGGTTCATTATGCGATTTTTTGAAACCATCTGTATGGATCTGCAAATTCGATTTGACTGAATGTATCATCCTTAAATGCAACCCCGGAAAAACGCCAGCCTTTCGGGTATTTAACAAAGGTCGGATAACACCATTCCTTATCCCATCTACTATTCATGCATTTGCGGTAAGGTGCGTCAATTTGAAAATAACCGTTAGTTTCACTTATCAGCTTGTAGTTTGTTTTGAAGTAATCAATTAAATCATCAGCTACATATTCATCCGGATGAATGTATTCGGGTATGCTGTGATAATTATGGTCCTGCCATCCCTTCAAAGTTTTTAATTCACGGTATCCTCGTATTTCATCTCTTCCTTGTGTTGCTGTCAGCAACACTTTAAGTAACTGTGCCGGTGTCAATTCAACCCTTAAACCGTCATCTGTCGTGCCGTACTTGTTGTTTTTGATTCGACCTACAAATACAGTAAGGTTATAAGGCTTGCCGTCTTTCAGGTAATGAAGTTTTACGCATTCACGCATTTTATCCGATCGGGGACAGTATTCGGCTTCCTTTGCGACTTTTAAGTCTGATTTCCAATCAATCGGTTCAAAGCAAAAATCATCACAGAACAGATCTACCACAACACCGTTCTCTAAACGGTATTCAATGATATCACTCGTTGTCATGCTTCGTGCTTTGTAATCTTCCGGGTGATTATAATTCAACTGATTAAATAATTCATCCGGGCGAATTGAAATCTGCGTTCCGCTGTAGACCTCATCATACATCTCTGCAGGTGGCGGAAAACTATGATTCTTGTCTTGGATTAAAAAATCTTGATTCAAAAAAGCATAGTGCGGATCTTCACGGTCGATATTGACTTGAAACAGTTTGTACTTTACACTCATAATAGATTTCCTTTCCGTTGCTTACAATTACAAATTATTCGGCGTATTGATTTGCAAGTGTTTTCAATTTCCGCAACAGACTTGAGAATTGCATCGATTTTCTCAAAGCTGTTACTGAAATCATTGTTTTTCCCGTCAATTGCACTCCATGTAATGATTTCGAGCTTTTGATCGCATTCTTTGATACACTTTTTTATTTCCTTTTCTTTTTTTCTTTTTAACATTAAACCTCTCCTTCATTTTATTATTGATGCAATAATAAAATAGGAAAAATTAAAATTGTTTTTCAAGAAATCAATATTTTGGAGTAAAATAAAAAAGCGATATTGTTTTCTTGAAATTGAAAAACAACCTTTCCAATATTGTAAACACCCAAATTTAAAATAATGAAGGAGTGTTTTACAATGACGCAAAACGAAAAAAATTGGGAAGGCATGAACACAGAGGTTGAAACTGAAGAAGAAAAGGACGCAGTTGTCGCAGGTGGTATTCCTACAGAAAACGATGCATCAGAAGTTTCTGATGTAAACGGTACCGCAAATGATTCTGTTGTAGATACAACTGATGAAGATTCTGCGGCTGATGACAACACCGAAGATTCTTTGGAAGAAGAGACCGAAGAGAGCAAGGGTATGAGCCGTAGGGAAGTAATTGTCCTTACAGTAATCGGTCTTTTGCTTTTGGCATTTCTAATCTGGCTTATTTTCTTTGGACACGGTAAAGCTTACAGGAACGGTAACGCACAGAATATTGATGACATCAGTTCTGTTTCCGAAACCGTAAACAATGGAAATGAATCGGATACTGACGGCACCGACAATGACGGCAATTCCTCTGATTTGGGCAATCAGGGAAAGAATGTCTATATCGGAAACGGTGGCAGCACCGGCAATCAGGGAA
>JAZUIT010000040.1:0-19697 GCA_045642385.1 Acutalibacteraceae bacterium | reverse complement strand
TTTCTTTCACCTGTGAGAGTGGAAAAATGCGGAGATTTGTCGTTTCTTGTTCCGAAGGCAATATTAAGATATGCCGAGGAGCAAAAACGGCAAAGATGCGTAAACCTTTACACCTGTGAGAATGGAAAAACACACAGAATCCCCGCTCTGTCCCGAAGATAATATACAGATATATCGAGGGACAGAACGGCGATAGAAAAAGTTTATTATAATCAATAAACCTTAAAAATTAACTTTTTCGGTCTGTGCGTTTTAACATCTCACAGAAATTAATAGAGGGGACCGTAGGTCTGACAAGCTCTGTAATCCGCACCTTCAAGATCCTTTGTACCGAATGCAGCCCATGAATGAGGTCTGTAAATCTTATCATCGGGAACATTGTGAAGTGATACGGGGATACGAAGCATACTTGCAAGAGTGATTAAGTCCTGACCGATATGACCGTATGTGAGAGAGCCGTGGTTAGCACCCCAGTTAGCCATTACCGAATATACATCCTTGAATGCACCCTCACCTGTAAGACGGGGAGCAAACCATGTTGTGGGCCATGTGGGATCTGTACGCTTATCAAGTTTATCGTGAACTTCATCGGGAAGTGTTACTGTGTAACCCTCTGCAATTTGGAGTGTGGGGCCAACACCCTCAATGAGGTTAACTCTAATCATTGTAACAGGCATTTCTGCACGGGTTTTGAAGTGTGAAGAATATCCGCCGCCTCTGAAATACTGGAGGTCTGCCGGGCACCAGTCAGTAGCTTCGAGCATACCCTTAATATCTGCGTCAGTTACATCCCACCACTGCTTGATAACGCCGTTGCCGTTTTCATCTTTTGAGCAACCTGTTGCATCAAGAGCAGCCGCACCGGAGTTAATAAGGTGGATAAATCCGCCTGCCGCTTTACCTTCAAGGTCATAGCCAGTAACTCTCTTAACAGCTTCGGGGCTCCAGTATGTACGAACATCAGCAAAGATGCTGGCTGTGTTTGTAACCATCTTACCGAGGAGCATTGCAACGCCGTTAAGTCCGTCATTTTCTGTTGCGAATGTAAGGGGTTCTTTCTTGCCGTTCCAGTCAAAACTTGTGTTAAGGAGAGATTCTGTGAAGTCACAGTTGGGCATATAGTCTGTCCACTGTCTCTGACCCTGGAAACCGCCGAGGATAGCATTTCTGCCGAGAGCTTCTTCGTGCCAGCCGATATCGTCAAGCTTCTTGTTACCGAGAAGGATATCCTTGCAGATAAGTGTCATCTTAACACAAAATTCCCAATCTGCCGCCTTTTCGTCTGCTGACTTCTTCTTTATGTTCTTATCAAAGCCTTCGGGACAATTTTCTTTTGCCCATTTGAGAGCCTTTTCATATTCTTCATGGTCATAGATGCCGAGCTTAACTCTGCGGTCAACTTCGCACATATCAACCCACTCAGCACGCAAGCCGAGATATTTCTGCATAAATGATGCGTCACAGTAAGAACCTGCAATACCCATTGCAACTGCACCGATGCCTACATAGGATTTACCCTTAATCTGACCTACTGCCATTGAGCAACGGGCAAAACGAAGGATTTTTTCCGCAACATCTGCGGGGATTGAATTATCTTCCAAATCCTGAACATCTCTGCCGTAAATTGAGAAAGCCGGAAGACCTCTCTGTGCATGAGCTGCCAAAACTGCCGCAAGATAAACAGCGCCGGGACGCTCTGTACCGTTGAAGCCCCAAACTGCCTTTGTTGTAAGGGGATCAAGGTCCATAGTTTCGCTGCCGTAGCACCAGCAGGGTGTTACCGATAATGTAGCTGTAACATTCTGTGTTGAGAAAAATTCAGCGCATTTTGCGGCTTCGCCTGCACCGCCGATTGTACAGGGAGAAATAACAACCTGTACGGCTGTGCCGTCAGAATAACAGCAGTTAGCTTCGATAAGCTCTTTTGCGGCTTTTGCCATTGCCATTGTCTTTTCTTCAAGACCTTCTCTTATGCCGCCCCAACGGCCGTCAATAATAGGTCTGATACCGATTTTCGGATAGTTCATTTTCAACATTCCTTTCAAATTATAAAATTTTTATAAATTTATTATTATAAGCTTCTTCCCAGCTTTGGGTATCCTTTGGTTCGTAAGCCTTTGGTGTTTCACTTTCTATAAGAACCCTTCTTGCTTCGTCCAGGTCTTTTATTTCACCCACAGCTATTAACTGAACTAAAATATTTCCCAGTACGGTGGCTTCAATGGGACCTGCCTTTACGGGGGTATTACAGGCGTTAGCTGTCATTGAACACAAAAGTCCGTCCTTTGTGCCGCCGCCTATAACATGAATTACCGGGTAGTCCTTACCGGTACAGTCTTTAAGCTTGTCAAATGTGCATTTATATTTCATTGCAAGACTTTCGTATATACATCTCATAATCTCGCCTACTGTCTGAGGTACATACTGTCCTGTTTTTTTACAAAATTCCTGAACTCTTTTCGGAATATTTCCGACAGGTGAAAATTCCGGTGCATCGGGGTCAATAAAGCATTTAAAAGGCTCAACCGCAAGTGCCATTTTTTCCAAATCGGCATAGCTGTAATCCTTACCCTCACGCTTCCATTGACGGCGGCTTTCCTGAATAAGCCACAAGCCGATAATATTTTTAAGGAAGCTGATTTTATTATCAAAGCCGCCCTCGTTTGTCATATTAAGCTCAAAAGCTGTTTTGCCTGCTTCTGCCTTATCAAGCTCAGTTCCGAACAGTGACCATGTTCCGCAGCTTATGTAAGCGAAATCCTTTTCGGTTGTGGGAACGGCTACCATAGCACTCTGAGTATCGTGTTCGGGAACTGCAATAATCGGAACCTTATCTACGGAACATTCCTCGCAAATTGCATCCGACAATTCACCTATTACGGTTCCGGGTTTAACAATAGGGGTAAACAAATCCTTGTTAAGTCCGAATTTTTCGATAACTTCATCTGACCAGTCACCTGTTTTTATATCAAGCATCTGTGCGGTTGAAGCTATGGAGTATTCTGTTGTTTTAACGCCGGACAAAAAGTATGCGAACAAATCGGGCATAAACAGAAGCTTATCTGCTCTGTCAAGAACCTCCGGTCTGTATTTTCTCATTGAAATCAACTGGAAGATTGTGTTCAGCTCCATAAACTGAATACCGGTGAGCTTATAAAAATCATCCTTGGGGATAGTTTTAAAAGCTTCTTCAAGCATACCCTCTGTTCTTAAATCCCTGTAATGAATGGGATTTTCCAGCAAATCTCCTCTTTTATCGAGAAGACCGTAGTCAACACCCCATGTATCAATACCGATACAGTCAAATCCGCCTGCAAGCTTTGCTTTAACAATTCCCTGTTTAATATTGTACATCTGTCTCGGCAAATCCCAATACAAAGTACCGTTCAGGGTTACAGGCTCATTTTCAAAGCGGTGAACTTCCTCAATTTCAACTTTTTTACCGTCAAATTTTCCGATAATGGCTCTGCCAGAGGAAGCGCCAAAATCAAACGCAAGTACTCTTTTCATTATTTTACAACACCCTTTTTAAGAATAATATTTGCATAAATTGCAGTTTCACCTGTTGCTATAACCGCATAGGCTTTTTTTGCACGGTCATAGAATGCATATCTTTCGATTTTCTGCATATCCTTTTTTTCATCATGGTCAACTAAGATATCTTCGTATGTTTTCCAAATTGCAGGAGTAGCATCACCCTCAACAGTTGCCATAATTGCCGCCGGCTGTTCAACATAAGTATCAAGCGGCATTAAATCAAGAATTGCACTTAAAATTTCCGGAACACCGTGTCCGTCAAGACGAACAAGACGCTGTGCGACAGATGCGGCAGGGAAATTACCGTCACCGATAACAATTTCGTCACCGTGTCCCATTTCCATTAAGATTTTCAGAAGCTCCGGTGAGATCACCGGCGAAATTCCTTTAAGCATAAAAATATCTCCTTTCGCTTAATCGACTTTTTTTATCAGAGGAATCGCCACTGTAACAGCTGTCCAGATTAAAGTGTACACTAAAAGCTGAAGCGGTCCCATAACAGGAGATAAGAAGCAAGTGAGTATAAGTGTCAGGAAAAGCCCTAAAATTACACCTATTACCTGTATTGTCATCATTATTCCTGTTGATATCGTCAAAACAACGGCATGAGTAAGACTTCGTAAAAAAACCTTTGAATCACCGTTGTAAACAACGCCTGCCAAAGCGGTATTATTCTGAACACCGGAATATTCTTTAAAGACATTTGCAGATGATGAATTGAGAATTTTTATTCCGGTTATCGGGATTGAAAATGTATCTGCAATAAGACTTTCCGTAATATTGGAATCGGTAGTCCTTATAAGTATTGATATGCCGTTTGTGTCGAGAATTTTTAAAGGCTTTACAAGGCTCATATCAGGTTTATAGCTTACAACAAACAGTGCCGCAAGCTTACCTGCAACAGCAAGATAAATTACCTTTCTGTCATCATGGGTATATTTACTTTCCTCGCTGTCGGTGGGAATATCAATATTATGGTTCACCATCATGGCACGGTTGCCCATAAATATTCTCTGATTATAAATCCATGCGGATATGCCCAACTTATCTTCATAAGTCAATGCCTGAACGTCGGGAAGCAAATCCTCCCTGTTCATTATAACCTGCTTGAACACCTTTGACAACGGTCCGTCGGCAGAAATCATCATAGCGGCTGAATACAAAATAACATCATCAATCTGCATAATGTCATAATTTTTCATACCGTGAAGATTACATTCGTTTTTGAGGAATAATGCTGAACTGTCAATAACGACTGCATTTGTTTCGCTTATTTCCTGAGCCGCAGAATATCCAGAAATGAATGCACCTGCCTTATTGAGCTTTTTGTTTGCATAATGCAAAGGTAAATTCAACGCAAATACAGCATTGACGGGGACTGACACACACAAGGCACAGGAAAGCGAAGCAAAGAAAAACTGCACCGAGCCGCTTATTATCCACGCAAGCACCGCAATAAATAAACTTGCAACAAGGGCAAAGGGGAAAATTCTTGTACTGTATTTATCCACAATGCTTTCATCATTTGAAAGCTCGCAGAATTTTGAAACGATTTTTGACTTTACACCGTATCTGATGTCGGGGTCGGATTGAAGCATACCTCTACCCAAATTATCAATAACATTTTCATCATCAAGCTTCTGCGCAGTGTATGTTCTTTCGGTAAGTCCGTAATTCAACAGTTTATAATTTTCTTTAACGGTGGAAAGCTTCGATTTCTTGCCTATACAATCCAAAACCATAATACATACAACCACAGGGGTAAACAAGCTGATATTCTCCGGCTCAGATACAAAAATCATAACAATTGACTGTATCAGAGAAGCAACAACTGCCAAAAAAACTCCCGTATGGAAATTAACTTTTTTCTTTCCTATGGCTTTTATACCGGATAAAATTTCATCCCTGTATATAAACAATGATATGCAATAAATAATCAGATTAATAACCAATGTGATTTTTTCGGTTACAACAGAGCTTCTGACACTCGTGGCAATACCGGCTACAATAAACAAAATCACGGCGGAAATTATCAGGATAAATAATTTCCGATTGTTATATTCAACCTCATTTACTATTTCTTTTCGAATTTTCTTTTTGCCGGTTGCAGTAAGATATTCATCATTTTCATCAGGCTCAGGTAAAGCAACGGTTTCATTTTTGAAGCTTTCCTTTACCCACTCCACTATCGAACGCCTTTTATTCGTTTCGTGTTCGGTATATTTTTTTAATTTGCTGAACAGTTGCTTCTCTTTTTCCTGAATTTCCGGTAAAACTTTTGTCTTTTCGCTTTTTTCGGTAACATCCGGAATTTTTGTAAATTCGCTTACCTTTTCAGCTCTTCTTTTTTTCAGCTCTTCCTCGACATTTGCTTCGGAAATTTTTATCGGCTCATCCTCGTCATCAAAGCCGTTAATAACAATCTGACCCTCAATAGCATTTTCATTATTATCCGGGTCGGAATTATTTTTCAAATCATTATTAAGCTCCTGAACAGGAATTAAAACGGGGCAGCTTTCCAAATCTTCGCTTTTTTCGCCGATTTCGATTTTTTTCTGTATAATCAGACCGGGCTTTTCGTATACCATATCATTAGGTGCATCCTGTTTGTCACAGTTTTCACAAACCGCCTTGGCATCAATAATCTTTGTTTTTTCATCATTGAACGATTCAGCTTCAACTTCTGAATTACTTTCAGGTGTTTGAATCAAAACAGGCTCTTTTTCTTCCTCATAAAATTCCGAAAAGATTTCCTTATTCGGTGAATATACAATGCTGTCATCAATATCATCCGAAGCTGTATTTTCAAAAATCAGCTTATCAATGTCAGCCATTGACCATTTGTCGTCAGACAAAAGCTCATCCTTTTCGGTACCCTTGTATGATGTAACTTTTTCAGTATCGTTTTTCTTTATATTGTCAAGAGAAAATTCATTGGTTTTTTCTTCACTCATTGATTTTTCCATCCTTTCCGATTCGCTGATCCAGTATTTCATACATCACTATTCCTGCGGCAACCGAAGCGTTAAGGGAATTGATATGTCCTCTCATAGGCAAAGAAACAATAACATCACATTTTTCTTTAACAAGTCTTCCCAAGCCGTTACCTTCCGAGCCAATCACCAAAGCAACCGCACCGGAAAAATCGGTTTTCTTTCTGTCCTGACCATCCATATCAAGTCCGTAAACCCAGAAGCCTTTATTTTTTAAATCATCTATCGTTGCCGCTAAATTAGAAACCCTTGCAACGGGTAAAAATTCCACTGCACCTGCGGAGGATTTAGCCGTACCGAAGCTCAAACCCGCATTTCTGCGTTTTGGAATAACAATTCCGTGGGCTCCGACCGCCTCGGCTGTACGGATAATCGCACCTAAATTATGGGGGTCTTCAATTTCATCACATATAATTATGAAAGGTTGTTCGTTTTTATCGGAAGCATTTTTTAAAATATCGTCAACTGTTGAATACTCATAAGCGGAAATATATGCGGCAACACCCTGATGGTTGCTGTGACCGCAAAGATAATCCAATCTTTTTTGATCAACATTTTTGACAACTATACCTTTTTCTTTACACTGTGCAACGAGCTTCAAAGCGGAACCGCCCGTACCTTTTACCACAAGCAGAGTGTCAATTGCCCTGTCCCCTTTTAAAGCTTCGGCGCAGGCATTTCTTCCGATTATCAGCTCATTTGTCTGTTTGCTGTCCATACTTCCCCCATTAATATGTATCATTCTATACAATTATATCACAAAATTTAATAAAATCATATAGTATAATGTAAATTTTTTGTAATTTTTTAATTTTTCATAAACTTTCACAAAAATCAAAAATTTTACACCGCAGTTTGACAGTTTTTTCAAGGGTAAGGGTATATATTTTTATGGGAGGTATATTATTATGGAAAAAATAAAATTCAGGAAAACAAAACTAAAAGGTCTGACAATTTCAGAAAATACAAAAGCCGTACTTCATCAACTGCTTTGCTTTTCGGGAGGCTTTATTACGGCATTTTCGGGAGGTTTTTCGGGAATATCACCCTTCCCCATAGCATTTACCTGTGCCGTAAAGGAAAATGTAACTATTGCCGCCGCCTGCGGTTCTGCCCTCGGTTATCTTATGTCATCTTATATAGTATCGGGGCTGAGATATGTTGGCATCTTAGCCGCAATTGTTATAATCAAGCGGGCATTTTTTTCCTTTGAAGCAATAGTAAATTCACATTTCACCGCTCCGGCAACTGCATTTGTCTGCACGCTGGCTACGGGAATACTGATTCTTGCGGCTCAGGATTTCAGCCTTGACGGACTTCTCATATATTCGGGTGAAGCGGTGTTTGCCGCAGGCTGTGCGTATTTCCTCGACACATCTTTCAGAATAAAAAAATTGTCCGGCGGCACAACTGCCTTAAATTCAACGGAGATTTTTTCTCTCATAATAAGTGTATGTATTTTGCTTTTAAGCTTGTCATCCATAACCTACAAGAATATTTCGTTTGTTCGGATTATTTCGGTTTTTCTCATTCTTATGTGTGCAAAATTCAGCCGAGAAGCCGGGGGAAGTATTGTCGGAATTACTTTGGGTACTGCTATGAGTGTAAGTCTGTCAAGCGGAGTTATTGCCGGAGCCTGGGGCTTAGGCGGTCTTATTGCAGGAATATTTACACCCCTGGGACAATATGCTCAGGCGGGGACATTTCTGCTTGTGCATACGGTTTTTTCCGTACTTAACGGCAGTGAGGGTGCATACACCTGCCTTTTTGAAGCAATAATTGCCTCTGTAATTTTTATGCTCATTCCTAAAAAAGCACTTGAAAAACTGCGTAAATATTTTACATTTTTCTCCGCAATACCCGTTGCCGGTGATATGCGTTCCACATTGGGTACAAGACTAAAAACCGTTGCAAATGCCATTGATGATGTTTCCCAAAGCGTGGACAAGGTTTCAAAAACCCTTGACAAAATTACCGAAACGGATATTACACCTGTTTGTGAAAATGTCCGCGGTGAGGTGTGTGAAAAATGCACTGCAAGAAGTATTTGCTGGGAAGAAAATTTCGAGGAAACAGCCACGGAATTTGCTCAGATTTACGACCGTATTGATGCAAACGGAAATATTGTCAGAGAGGATTTTCCGAGAGATTTTAATGCACGGTGCTGCCATCCGGAAAAAATTGCGGAAGCATTTTCAAAAATTTGTTATGCCGATTATTTCAGAATTGAAACAAGACAGCAAAGCGAACAGGTCAGGGAAATTGTTGCGGAACAGTTCAAAGCGGTTTCCGATGTTTTGAACGATATTGCATCTGAATTTAAAAGTAATGTCAGGTTTAACAATGACTGCGCATCAAGAATTGCAAATGCTTTCAAAACCTCGGGAATATCAGTTTTCGGCGTAAGCTGTATTGAGGATGAAAAAGGTTTTTCAAAAATTGAAATTCATGCTCAGCCCATAAGCACGAAATTTGATTTAAATTTACTGTCCCATAACATTGAAACAATTTGCCGATGTAAGTTTGAATTTCCTGATATTTGTTACTTTGACAATGAAACAGTAATGACCTTTACTCCGAAAAACAACTACACCGTTAAATTCGGTTTTTATCAGATACCCTGCAAGGGTGCGACGGTTTGCGGTGACTGTATTGAAAGCTGTATAAGTCCGGACGGCAAACAGATTTTAATCCTCAGTGACGGTATGGGAACAGGCACAAAGGCGGCTGTTGATTCAACAATGGCTGCAAAGCTTTTCGGCAGGCTGGTATCCTCCGGTGTATCCTTTAACAGTACCTTGCAGATTGTAAACTCAGCTTTACTTGTAAAATCCTTTGATGAAACATTGGCAACTTTGGATATCGTCAGCATTGATTTATATACGGGACAGGCAAAATTTTATAAGGCAGGTGCAACCCTATCCATAGTAAGAAAAAGAGGCAGAACAGTGCCTTTGGAAAAAGCATCTATGCCTGCCGGTATTTTAAAGAATATTAGTTTTGCCGTGGAAGAATTGAATGTTGAAGACGGTGACATCATTTTATTGATGTCTGACGGCGCAACAACCGGTTCCGTAAAATGGATTTACGAAAGTGTGCAAAATTTCGAGGGTGAACCGGAGGACCTTGCAAAGATTATTGCCGAAACCGCAAAGCAACGACGCAGAGATAATCACGAAGATGATATTTCCGTCTTAGCCGCACAAATTTTCAAAAATTAAATTCTTGTCATTTCAATTAAATCAATTTCACCGAAAGCACTTTTGCTTCCCACTTCAACTGCAAACTCCGCCGCAGATTTTACCGAACCCGTTTCAAGGTATTTATACACAAATCCTGCAACCGAACTATCCCCTGCACCCACGGAATTTTTAACCGTTCCTTTCCTCGCAGGGATATAAAAATTTTCAGTTTTCGTTACGAGAACCGCACCTTTTTCCGCCATGGAAACCAATACATTTTCAGCGCCTTTTTCAATTAATTTTTCGGCGCAAAAAATCACTTCTTCTTTTGAATTTATTTTTAATCCAAATAAGTCCCCTAACTCGTGATGATTGGGTTTTACCAAAAAAGGTTTGAATTTTAACAAAGATAAAATCGCCTTTCCCGACACATCAATTACGGTGTTTTTGCATAGAGATTTTTTCAAAATTTCTTCATAACAATCAACAGAAAGTCCGGGCAAAGCGCTACCGGAAATTATAAGAAAATCATCCTCTTTTATTTTACCGGTTTTTTCACACAACGCATCAAATTTTTCTTCTGTAAGTGTGGGACCTGCCGCATTAATTTCCGTTTCGCTTTCGGAAAAAATTTTAACATTAATTCTTGAATTTCCGCTGTCAAGTTTTATAAAATCTGTTTCAATTCCGGCTTTGATAAGAGCTCTTTCAATTTCATTGCCCACAAATCCCGCAATATACCCCAGCGCTATGGATTTCTGCCCGAGATAATTCAAAACAAGAGAAACATTTATCCCCTTTCCGCCCACTGAAACATTTTCTGCCTGAGAACGGTTAAGCTCTCCGGCGGAAAATTTTTTTACTTCTGTTCTGTAATCCAACGAGGGATTTAATGTTAAAGTGTATATCATTTTTTCACCCGTATTTCCGTTGATTTAAGTTTAAGTAAGTCTTTTAATATTCCGCAATTATTATATACTAACTTTTTGTAAAATTCAACATCGAATAATTGACATTAAAGCCATAATGTAATAAAATTAGTATAGGTGGTGTTTTTTTATTATGTTTGAATCTGTTAAATATTTCCTTATTGATATCGACGGCACAGTATGCCTTGACTCAAATATTATTGACGGCACTGTTGAGTTCCTCGATGCAGTAAAAAAAAGCGGCAGAGATTACTGTTTTTTAACAAATAATTCCTCCACCTGCGACGAAGATTCGGCAAAAAGACTTTCGAAAATGGGTATAAATGTGTCTGAAAGTAAAATTATAAATTCAGCAGATATTACAGCAGATTATATCAACAAAAACTATAAGAATAAATCTGTTTTTCTTGTGGGTAACGAAAAGCTTGCAAACACATTTGAAAAATCAGGTATCACACTTGTCAATGATAATCCGGATATAGTGGTTGTGGGTCTTGACAATACTCTTACCTATGACAAGGTTTACAAGGCGGCAAATTATATAATCAACGGCGCAATTTATCTTGCAACACATCCTGATAAAAACTGTCCCACAGCTAACGGAGTTATGCCCGATGCCGGCTCCATAATTGAGCTTTTCTATGCTTCAACAAATAAAAAACCGCAGGTTTTGGGCAAGCCATACACACCTACGGTTGATTATGTAACAAATTATCTGAATTGTACCCGAAACGAATTAGCCTTTGTCGGCGACCGACTTGAAGCTGACATAGCAACGGGTTTTAATCACGGTTTAACATCCGTTCTGGTATATTCCGGAATTACGAATCCGGAAATGTACAGAAAATCTCCGATAAGAGCGACTGTTGCAGTGGACAGACTTTACTCTCTTATCAAATATCTGTAATTATTCAAATTCCGCATCAAGTAACCAGTTAACGGAAACACCGAGAACCTCCGAAAGGGCTTTGACCTCGTAATCGGAAACGCTCCTGAGCTGCCCCTCAAGCTTAGAAAGTCCCGACGAATTAAGCTCGACACCCTTAACTTGAAGTTGAACAAGTAACTCCTTTTGCTTCATACCCATTGCTTTGCGTCTCTGTTCAACTTTTTCGCCTATTATATTCTTATCACCAAGCTCCTGTTTTCTAATGCGCATTTTTGTTTCCCCTCTCAAAAAGCACTTTTTATAATTCTAACATATAAAAAGGGAAATAACAACATAATGTATATGCAAACTTCAAAATTAACAGTTTAGTGATTGTTTATGCATAAAATATCTTATTTTTCCAAAAAGGTTGTGTAAATGTGAACAAATTTAATCTTTCTATGTTGTCTGATTTTTATGAATTTACTATGGCAAATGGATATTTATCCAACAATATGCATAATGTTGTTGCATATTTTGATATGTTTTTCAGAAAAATACCGGACAAGGGCGGCTTTGCCGTTATGGCAGGCGTCGCACAGCTTGTTGAATATTTGAAAAATATAAAATTTACAGAAGACGATATAAGTTTTTTAAGAGAAAAAGGCTTTGACGAAGCATTTCTCAACTATCTTGAAAATTTCAAATTCACCTGCGATGTATGGGCAGTTGATGAAGGAACTCCTATTTTCCCGGGTGAACCTATTGTTACGGTGAGGGGACCCATTTTGCAGGCACAACTCATTGAAACAGCATTGCTTTTGAGTATAAACCATCAGACTTTGATAGCCACAAAAGCCAATCGGCTTTCACGGGCGGCAGAGGGGCGCAATGTTATTGAAATGGGTTCGAGGCGTGCGCACGGCTTTGATGCCGCAATTTACGGTGGCAGAGCGGCATATATTGGCGGTTGTTGCGCAACAACAAATCTCTTGTGCAGTAAGCATTTTGATATTCCGGTTGTGGGAACAATGGCACATAGCTGGGTGCAGATGTTTGATACCGAGCTTGAAGCGTTTGAAGCATTTATGAGGCGTTACCCCCAGGACTGCACTGTACTTGTCGACACATACGACACAATAAATTCAGGTATTCCCAATGCAATTAAAGCCTTTAACAATGTCCTTATTCCAATGGGCTACCGACCGAAAGCCATAAGAATCGACAGCGGCGACATTACCTATCTTTCAAAAAAAGCAAGGAAGCTTCTTGATGATGCCGGTTTCCCGGATTGTGAAATTATTGCTTCAAATTCCGTTGACGAGTATATTATAAAGGATATGCTGTCACAGGGTGCAAAGGTTGATGCTTTCGGTGTCGGTGAAAGATTGATAACCTCCGCTTCAAGCCCCGTTTTCGGCGGTGTTTACAAGCTGTCTGCCATAGAGACGGACGGAAAAATCATTCCGAAAATCAAAATTTCGGAAAATGTTAGAAAAATCACCACCCCAGGATTTAAAAAAGTTTGGCGGCTTTTCTGCCGTGAAAGCGGTAAAGCAATTGCCGACATTATCACCTGTGCCGATGAGGAAATTGATGACACAAAGCCCCTGGAATTATTTGACCCGGATTACACATGGAAAAAGAAAACAATCACCGATTTTGTTGCCCGTCCGTTACTTAAAAAGATATTTGACGGGGGAAAATGTCTTGTGATGGACACACCGGCATCCATAATAAAATCCTATTGTGAGGAACAGATTGACACACTGTGGGAGGAAGTTTTAAGGTTTGAAAATCCACACAACTATTATGTGGATTTATCACAAAAGCTGTGGAACGAAAAGCAAAAGATGATTGCAGAACACGCCGCAATGAATGTGACAGATAACTGAGGTATAAAATGAAAAAAATTAATATATCCGCAAAACCGCACGAATTTACCACCACAGAAAAAACAAAAAATAACAAAATTAAAACTTATGTGATTTCAATAGTTGCGTTTGTAGTAGTTTTCGGCAGTATTTCTCTTTTTCTGCTTCTGAAAAATTACAACTTCAACCCGAAAAATATCGTGAAAACAGGTGAAGATGAAACAAGCGTCAGCGAAACAACTTTGAACACAATAAAAAATCCGGAAGGCACATATAATATTATGCTGTGTCTGTACAACGGTAACAAATTAAATTCCGTAAGTATTGTCCGGACAGATATGGAAAAAGAAAAAATCAAGATAAAATTATATCCCGCGACTGCCTCTAACGGTAAGGAAACACTGGGAGAGATTTTTTCAAAAACAGATGAATCCGACAGAATAAATAAATTAAAGCAGGCATTCACCAAGGTTTCCGGCTACGGAATAAACAAATATATCTGTGCCGATTTCAATAAATTTACCCGCGCAACATCGGTAATGAACGGTGTTACATTAAAAATTCCCAAGGATATTTCATATAATAAAGGTAACATAAAACTTTCACTGAAAAAGGGTGAATGGCAACTAACCGGAACAAATCTTCTTAATTATTTCCTTATCAGTAACAAAAAAGTCAAGGAAGAAATACTGGTTTCAATGCTCACTCAATACCTTGTTGACGAAAACATTAATGACAATGAATACACATTCAATGAGCTAATAAATATACTTGACAGCGATATTACGGCATTTGACTATAATTCAGCTTTGCCGTATCTTAACTATATAATAGACAATAATTTTAAAATCGGCACTTTCTAATCGGAGGAAAATATGAAAAGGGTTTTCGTTATCTTATTGCTTGTCATATTTGCGGCAGGTGTATATTTCTATTTTCATCAACCAAAATCCGAATACTCCGACATAAATTGGAGCAGTTATGAGCATATTGACACCTGTAATGCACATTATTACAAAACTCTTTCCGCCAAGGAAAAAGTTGCTTATGAAGCTGTGTTAAAAAATTATAAAAATTTCCCCGATAAAATTCAGGTCCCCACACTTGATGACAAAGAATTAAACAGAGTTTTTACAGCTGTGATTTACGATAATCCGGAAGCTTTCTGCCTAAACAGAAATTGCAAAATGTCAACAACCGATAAAACTTCGTATTTCATTCCGCAGTATACTATGAATAAAACCGAATACGAAAAAGAACTCAAAGCACTTAAAAGCAAAGCAAAAGAACTTATACAAATGGACTATGAGGATGATTATTCTGCGGAGCTTTTGTTCCACGATTACCTCGTAGACCATTGTGAATATTTTTCAGGTGAGGATAAACGCTATTGCAACGCATACAGTGCATTGATATTGGGAAAAGCTAATTGCGAGGGCTACACACACGCTATGAATTACCTTTTAAAACAGGCAGGTGTTGAAAGCTTTGCCATACGGGGTATAGGTAAGCTCCCGGGGGGAAATCCCCAGTCCCATATATGGAACATTGTGAAAATAAACGAAAATTATTATCACCTTGATGTCACCTGGGATGACCCGGTATTTGTGAATGTTGAGAAAGATGAAAGTGTCCGCTACAATTATTTCAATGTTACCGATGCGGTAATAAAACAGACCCACAGCAATTACAGCCCCGATAATTTATGCAACTGTGAAGATGAAAACTATTACAATCACGAAAGACTGATTTTTTCTTCATTGGAACAGGATGATAAAGATAAAATTACAGAGATTATTATTGATACAATAGAAAACCAAAACAACTCATTTAATCTCAAATTCGTAAATGATGATTTGTATAAAAATGCGAAAAAAATTCTCATCGAAGAGCAGGAAATTTACAAATTACTTGCAGAAGCAAATAAACAATGTAATTCTCCAATAGACGATAAAAAAATATATTACAGATTTTATGATGATATTCAGATAATTGAACTGATGATTGTTTACAGATAGGAGGGAAAGAACATGGACACGGAAAAAATAAAAAAAGCGGTCCGTGATATTCTTGAAGCTATTGGCGAAGACCCGGACAGAGAGGGACTTTTGGAAACACCTGACCGAGTTGCAAGAATGTACGGTGAAATTTTTTCGGGAATTGCGGATAATCCTAAAAGACATCTTAAAATATTTGACGAGATCGACAACGAGGAAATGGTTATTGTGCGTGATATACCTATGTATTCTATGTGCGAACACCATTTACTGCCGTTTACCGGAGTTGCACATATCGCATACATACCCGGAAGCGGAAAGGTTATCGGCTTGTCAAAGCTTGCAAGAATAGTGGACTGTTTTGCCAAAAGACCGCAGTTGCAGGAACGGCTTACCGCACAAATAGCGGACTTTTTATATACTGAGCTTAATGCACAGGGTGTGGCGGTAATTATCGAAGCTGAGCATTTATGTATGACAATGCGCGGAGCAAGAGCCGCTGGTGCCAGAACGCAGACCTCCGCATTAAGAGGAAATATGAGAAGCGACGCAAAAACCAGAAGTGAGGTTATGTCATTATTAATACGGTGAATATGTTTAAAAAATATTCGGTAATGGGAATACTCAATATTACCCCCGATTCTTTTTCAGACGGAGGGGAGTTTTTAAATTCTGAAACTGCAATTAAATATGCTTTAAAAATGGAGTCCGACGGAGCGGATATAATTGATGTAGGCGCTCAATCCACACGACCGGGAGCAGTTATCATATCCCCGGGCGAAGAAATAATAAGACTTGAACCTGTATTAAAAGAAATTACAAAGCAGGTGAAAATCCCCGTTTCAGTTGACACATTTTATTCTGAAACTGCCGAATTTGCATTGAAAAACGGTGCAAAAATTATTAACGATGTAAGCGGAAAATTTAACCGAAAAATTGCGGAGCTTATAAAAGAAAATAATGCCGGCTGGATAGTAATGCACAATGATAAAATTGAAAATAATTCTGTTGAAGCAGTAAAGAATTTCTTTGAAAGCTTTCTGAAAAAAGCAGAAAATTTCGGTATAAAAAAAGAACAGCTTTGTTTTGATGTCGGAATAGGTTTTAATAAAACTGTTGAACAAAATTTAGCGCTTGTCAAGGATTGCGGTAAAACAAAAATTGAGGGTTGTAAGCTTTTAATCGGTGCATCACGGAAAAGCTTTATCGGCAAAACAGCAGATATCGAAAATCCCAAAGACAGGTTGTCGGGTACTGTTGCGGCACATACAATTGCAATTATGAGCGGAGCGGATATTATAAGAGTTCACGATGTTCCGGAGGCTGTACAAGCGGTAAAAATAATAAAAGCGGTGAATGAAATTGGATAAAATTATCATCAGAAATTTAAAAATATTTGCGTATCACGGTGTAAATCCGGAAGAAAAAGAAAACGGACAAAATTTTTTCATAGACATTGATGCCTTTGCGGATGTCAATAAAGCCTGCGAAAATGATGATTTGAACTGCACAGTAAATTACGCAAAAATTATTAAAACCGTACGGCGTGTTTTTACGGAAAACAAATATGATTTAATTGAAAAAGCAGCTCAAACAGTGGTGGATGCGATATTTGATGAATATCCGAAAATTCAGAAAATCCGCATACTGTTGAAAAAACCGGAAGCACCTATCAAGGCGGAATTTGACTATGTTGGTGTTGAATTGGAAAGAATGAGGAAAAATGGATAAAAAAAAAGCAGTTATCGGTATAGGTACAAATTTGGGAGACCGTGAAAAAAATATCGAAAATGCGCTAAACGCACTGAATTTACTGCCCGGTACAAAGGTTATACGAACATCAAAAATTTACGAAACCGAACCGTGGGGATATACTGAACAGGGTGATTTTTTAAATTGCTGTGTGCTTATTGAAACCGAGCTTTCTCCACACGCACTGTTAGGTGCTTGTTTGGGAATTGAAGCCTCATTGAAAAGAGTTCGAACAATAAAAAACGGTCCACGCACTGCGGACCTTGATGTTTTGCTATATGAAAATGTAACGGAGAACACGGAAGAATTGAAAATCCCTCATCCTCTAATGACTAAACGGGCTTTCGTGCTTGTGCCGTTAAAGGATTTAGGTGTAGAATCACTCTGTCCCTTTGATATACAAACAGCTATCAATGCAATTGAGAAATAATCCCCGCCGGATTCATTCTTAAATAAAAATATATACGGGCTGTGACGAAATTCATAATCGTCACAGCCCTTAACTTTGCAATTTGTTATTTTACAAATTTTTCAACTACTGAAAATACTGTATAAATTACCTTGAATACAGGTGTCAAAATCGCAAGTCTATATGCATCTCCCGCTTTTCCGATTGCTGTATCTCTCAATCCGTCTGTACCGTAATGCTTATAAAGCTCTGAATTTGTTTTGTTCAAAAGCTTATTGATGACATCCAAAACTACACTCTCTTCTTCACTGTCATCCAAAGGAGCTATTTTCTCAAACGCGCGCATTTCATTGATAAGAGATTTGATTTCTTTATCATCCTGAACACGGTTATTCTGCTTACGATTCATAAGCTTAATACTTCTTGCTAAAATATCAAGTCCGTTATTATAATCCTCTCTTGCAAAAACATCATTATTCCTCAGATATGTTGCAAAGAACTCTGCTTCGCTCTGTAAATCAAAATCACCGTTATCAATTCGTTTTGACTCGTTAAATCTCGGATATTCTGTTGTATCATTATCCTTTACAATATCCATTGCAAGGTTTAGTGCCGTCTGATTACCGTTAAGCTGATGATACTGCTTATAGAACAGCCAGCAATTTTCCGGATTGGGACAACCGGAAATATCAACCGATGCTGAATAGGGGTCAATATACTTATCCGTGCCTGCTTTCTTTGCATTTGCCATGTATTCATCCGAGAACTTTGTTCCGACAGGTACACTCTTTGCACCTGGACAAGTGGATTCTATATCAATAACTTCATCAGAATTACAGTTAAGTGATGTTTCCAACAGTTTTAATATTGTAAGGTCACCGATTGCATCCTCATTTGTTTCAACATAACCCTGACCTAAACCTAAGCCGTAACCGGAAATAAAGTAGAAATCTACCTCGGGATAATCCTGTTCAAATGTACAGTTTGCAAATGATTTTTGAGCTTCGTGATATGCTCTCATTTCTGTGCGGACATTTGCAAATTCTTCACCCTGTAAAAATTCTTTTTCAATATTTTCATATTCCTGATACGAAACAAGTGTCAAAAGTGAGGGTGTGTGAAGAATAAAATCTGCAATATAATCAAGGACATCGGAAACAAGCAATTTAAGGTTTTTGTTGTGGCAAATGCCCCTCAATGCAAGAGAAATAACGGATGCTAATGTGCCGTCAAGATAGCTGTTTACGACCTCGGAGAGCTTTGAATATATAAGCTCATCATCACCGATATGATAATTCTTATAAAGTAAATCACTTACGATTGAGCTTCCGTTCCAGCAACCTACGATTGAAACAACCTTTGAAACATGGCTGTCGATACCCTGAAGCTTACAATTATAAAGATACTGGCTTGCAACCGTTGCGCCCATACTCATGGGAACAAGAATAACATCATCAAATCCGTAGCCGTTTTCCTTATCGACAATTTTATCAATCTGAATCTTTAATTCCTTTGCAAAATTACCAACAGAGCCAACAGCCGCATGTGAATAATTGAATACTGAATTTGTAAGTTCTTCGTTAAAGGTTTCGGGTACAAGCTTACCGCTTTCATCAGTCCTTATATTGCCTTCGCCGTCAAGATAACTATCCTGCATAAGGCTCTTTATGGGAATATCTCTGTAAAGTCGGTCTATACCGTACTTGTTGTCGGCTGATCCCATTCCTGTCGGATACTGTGAAATAGGACAGCTATATTGAGGTACAAACACATTTGACGGAAGATTAAAATTCTCATCAAGCATATTATCCTTGAGAATACCGTCAACTACGTCTTTCAAATCGTCATACTTAACAGAATATTTTCCGGTAAGTGCTGTTTCAAGGAGCTGAACTATAGCCTTATAGGTTTTAACATTTGAAAATATATCATTTACAGCCGTATCCTTATTAGCCATTATGATATTTCCGGAATAATCAATGATAAACGCTTCACCGTTATAATCATAAATATCATCAGCCCATGTGGTATGAACTGTTCCGTCGGCACCCACATAGCAAATACCGTCAACTTTTACAGCTCCCGACTTTTTGATTGCAAATGCTTTAACATTACCGGCTGCATCCGCAAAATCAAATTTTACATAATTCAATGCA
>JAZUIT010000039.1:0-8878 GCA_045642385.1 Acutalibacteraceae bacterium | reverse complement strand
TTCGCAACATCAGTCAAGGGAGCACAATCAAGTGCAATGGCATACTCGGTAATCAATACTGCTGCATCAAACGGATATGATGTGAAAGAATATCTGACCGACCTATTTCAAAACCATAGTGGTCAACCGCCAATCAAAAGTGAATAAAAACCGGAGAGCATCTGATTAAAAGATCAATGCTCTCCGATAATTTTTTGCCTGCGACCGCAGGATTATTTAGGGCTTACCCTATTTCAAAACCATAGTGGTCAACCGCCAATCAAAAGCGAATAAAAAACCGGAGAGCATCTGATTAAAAGATCAATGCTCTCCGATAATTTTTTGCCTGCGACCGCAGGATTATTTAGGGCTTACGAACAAAAGCGTTATTAAAGAGAAAACCGCTATCCATCGGAGAAACTTCAGCGTTGTAAGCTCATTCGGTATATTCTCCAACGGATAACGGTACGAACACGTTATTTCTCTATTCAGTTTTCACACAGATTCTTCATCTGCAAGCATAGTTTAGCATACTCTTTTTTGCTTGTCAATACCCCGAAAATGCAGTAAAATCAACGGTTCACTGGCATTTGAAAGTTGTAAAGAGTTATGTAGAGTTATACAGTTCCGTGTAGGGCGGATAAGGATGAAAAAATTTTTAAAAAATTTTGTCTTCAAATTGATTTTGTGAAAGATTCAACTCATTCTCTCAAATGAAATACATTTTTTCATCAATTCAGTTTGCTCTTTCTCATTCAAAACGGTTCCATAAAACGCATCATTGTTTTTGACTAATTCCGACAGTGTCACTGGCATCATTCCGTTGACATCTACACCGGCATTGAAAGCATATGGCGTTTTTGAAAACATTTCATATTCAAAACCTTCACGCTTGTCGTGGATATGTCCGCAAATCAAAACACTGTTTTGCCTGGAATTTTCCCATGCAATCATCGGATAATGACAAAACCGCAGTTTTACTCCGTTCCTATTAAGTGAATACATATCGTAGACGCCTTCAAAGTATTTTGCAATCTGTTCTTCGGTCAATTCTTTCAGCCAATCCGTATCGTGATTACCTTTTATAAGGATTTTTCTTCCTTTCAAAGCGTCAAGATATTCAATCGGCGAACATTTACTTCTATAAATCAAATCGCCGGTAATAATAACAAAATCATTCTTATGTATACGACTGTTCCAATTGGCAATCAATGCTTCATCCATCTCTTTGATGGATGAAAAACCTTTTCTCCAATTCAAAACATTCTCATGACCGAGATGCAGGTCACTTATAAAATAAAGCATACTTACTCCTTGCCATTCAATATTGATATGGCATTGTGAGCATCATCTTCATCAACACCATAACGAAGATGGGAAGTCAGGACGAAATGGTTTCTTAAAATGTCTTCCGCAAATGGATTATCGTCGATTACAACAAATTTGGAAACCTCAGGATGGTCTCGCAACCAAACAATAATTTCCTGCTTTCTGTCGTTATGATATTCCGGCGTTTTATCAAAAATTGAAAGTCCTATTGTTGAAAATATTTCGTTTATCTCTCTGCCAACATCATCGCATTCTTTTTCGTTTTTCTCCCAATGTTCTTTCCACGATGAAGAAAGTACAATCTTGGCGTCTGTTGCGTCAATGATTTGTTTGATCAGATTCAGGCGTGTATTGCCAATCAGCACACCAAACTTGTCGTCTTTCGGGACAAACAGATTGCCATTCAGAACACCGTCAATATCAAGGAATATTACTTTATAATCGTCCATATGTCATTCGATTTCTTTCCAACTGTAAAAAACATCTTCATCGGTATCTTCAATAGCAATGATGGGAATAACGCCCATAATATCGGCATGAAAATAGTCATATAAAGTTATATCTCTTTGGTCAAATTCAACTTTCAATCCATGGCTCGGATGCTCTTCGTTAAAATACCACTTATTTAACTGCTCCTTAATATCTTTTTCCCCCGACAAAACACAATACGATGTTCCGCCCGATTGATTCTTGATAATTATTTTTTTATTCATCATGTCCTCCGAGAATATTCAATTTAAATTACACTGATACTGATTTCTGAAATTGATTAAATTTTTTTGCAACTCGTCATCAAGGTATTCCATAATCTTTTCGGATAATTCTTCGGGGATTCCATAGAATGCTTCAGCAATAGAACCGGCAATTGCTGCCTGCGTATCACCATCACCGCCCAATGACACTGCATTGCGGATAGCATCTTCAAAATCTTCCGATTCAAGGAAGCATTTGATTGCCTGCGGAACGCTGCCCTGGCATGTCACATCAAAGCTATACGATGGTCTGATCTCGTCAATCGTAAAATCAAGGTTATAATACTTGTCTTCTATGTACGCACGAATTTCATCCTTGCTCTTACCGTCACGGGCAAGAAAGATCGCCGCCGCAACCGCTTGTGCGCCCTTGATACCTTCCGGGTGATTATGAGTAACCTCTGCACTCCATTTAGCGAAGGTTTCCGCTTCCTCAAGCGTCTTGGCAACCCACGCAACCGAAGATACACGCATTGCAGATCCGTTGCCATAACTATTATATGGCTGAGTGAACCCGTGCATAATCCAACTGTAAAATTTACCACCATATCCTGCATTGGGGTATTTTTTCCCAAGTTCATGCATTCGGTCAATTACGGCATTTTTAAAGCCGTCTTCATCAGAACAATCCGTATCAAGACATGCAAGTCCAACCGCAATCGTCATAATACTGTCATCCGTAGGTCTGCATCCGGGAGCAAACAGCATAAAATCTTTTGTTTTTTCGGAACTGAATTCATAAACTGAACCTATCACATCACCGATAATTGCACCTAACATTTTTTATTCCTCCATATTAAAGTATTTCATCATCAAGTACGATAATATTAACCTTTCCGGTTACATCTGTTCCGCCGTCCATTGCAATAATCCCTTTGCCATAGAACGGACTTGCTTCCATGTCTCCTCGTTGTTTGTCAAACCGTTTGGCGAAAAATGTCGGTAGATGACCACACACTATTGTTTTTTCTTTTACCGGCTCATCTCCGGAATACGCCTCTGTCCATTTAGTAAAACGAGCGTTCTTCCAATCCGCATCTGATGCATTCTTCCATTCGTTATGAATGCTTCCACTACGATTCGGCAGCCAACCGTGAACAAATATGTAATGCTCGGTTTCGTAATAATCCCGCATCTGCATAATAAGATCGGTTATCCTATCAACAGTACGGCTTTTGCCGGAAAAATCAATGGAGCCAACAGCATCAACCGCATATTTCCCGAAAAACTCAGCAATCGTCGTCAAAGTTCCGTTGGTATAGTTGTGTTCCTTTAATCTTCCATCATCAAAGATCTTCAACAACATATCTTCATGGTTTCCGCGAATCATAATGCAGTTACTGATTCTTTCAAAAAACTGCATGACTTTCAAATTCTCATTGCCACGATCAAACAGGTCGCCGCAAAAGATCAGCAAGTGTTCGGGATTGCCGTTTTCAAATCCGGAAGCATCCAGTGCATCCTTGAACTCTGTAAAATGGCCGTGAATATCAGATACCGCAAATATTTTCTTTTTCATATACGCATCATCTTTCTTTCACACGAAGCATCCCGGAATGTCCGACTTCGGAAAGCAGAACCGCCCCTTGCACAAATCGGAAATAATTGTTCAGCAATACCTCGGTGTTCGGCTTGCTCGTCATGGAAATTTTCTTATCGTGCCATTCGATTCCGAATCTTTCGCAGATCTTGTCGGTCAGTTCCGCATAAATGTCAAATCCGTTATCCGTCTGTTCCAACGCTCAAGCACGGTGCGGCGGAAATCAAAATGCGTTTCTCCATCATCAATATAAACCGTACCATCCGCACATTCTTTGAAAAAGACCGTGGATGTGCTGACATCGGAATCGGAATAACGAATGCCGGATGAAATAAGATAACCGTCATCTTTTTCATATAATTTGTGCCGCATACACGTGCCGTAATCGGAAATATCCTCGTATGTAAGCGCACCGGTCGGAATAGTACAGTCGTCTGCGTCGTATCTTTCCCCGGTATCGAGATACGGCATGATCAAGTCGAGATTGAGCATAAAAATCAGGTTCTTGATAAAATCGAAATATCCTTTATCTTCTCTCGCATATCCCCGTTGTAATTTTTTTCCGAAAAGAACAACACCGAACGCTTTCGAGTTTTTTTCTGTTCTTTTCATACAGTGGATAGATACCGCTTTCTTTTAGATAGCGGACAACACACCCGTTCTCATGCACATAGTATCTGCCGTTTATTTTTGTCACGGTAAGTTCAAGATCATATTTTGATGCAATGAAATGCGGATAGATCGCTCTCAACTTTCCGTCATTTTCAGATACGGTTATTTTTTTAATTATCTTTTCAGGTGTCAATTTCATAATGTATTCCTTTCAGTCATCTTCGCCCGTCAGGATACGATATGCCTTTTTATATTTTTCGACCCGTTTCAAATCCTTTTCGGTGACCGTATCAAGCAGGGCAAGATTGCTATTATGTTGCAGGTCTGCGAGTTTCACTGCTTTGGCAATCGCAGTGCCTCGTATCGCCCGGATATAATCAAAATACGGCACATTTTCATCATGCGTCAGTAGCCGCAGAGCGTCGATGATTTCACACGGAAACTCTTTTGACAGTTCTTCAAGCGTTATTTCAGCATCTTCCACGACATCATGGAGCAACGCCACACATGTCTCGTATTCGCCGGTCACCGCCGATGCCACTTCAAAAGGATGAAACACATAAGGCAGACCGCTTTTGTCAACTTGTTCTTTGTGGGTATCAAACGCAATGCGAAGTGCATTCTTTGTGAGAGTGGTATAAAGAAGCATGGCATTTTCCCTTTCTTTATGAATTTATTGCAACACATACAAGAATTTATATATAACAACACGGATCCGGCTGTTCAAAATTATTTACTTCAGCATACGACATACAACGAGCTCCACCTTTGCATTGCGTTTGATAGGAGCATTTTTCACATTTGCCACTTATACAGTGTTCACGTAATCTTTTGAAAACTGCATTGTTAAAATAAACTTCTTTTAATGTGGTTTCATAAATGTTACCACACACAATCGGCATTCGCCTGCAAGGTATTACATTTCCATACTCATCAACAGTTATCAATTGTTCGCCGGCAGTACACCAATATGGATTGTCATCTGTTCCAATAAATTGCAAAGCTCGATGATTATCAATTCTTAATCCGAAAAGTTTATTCTGTTCGTTGTTTTTTTCGTTCGCCAAAATATCGACATATTTTTTCATATCGCTTTCATTATCAATGGGCTTAATAGCTGAGTTATTCTCGAATGGAATAATTCTATCACTCCAAAGCGATTTAACATGATGCCTACGACATATATCTGCTACAAATGGAAACTCAATATAGTTTTCTTTGTTGGCAGTAAATGAAACTCTCGAAGGTATTCCGTATTGATATAACAAGTCCAAAGCATGCAAAACTGATAAGAAATTTCCATTTCCCCTTATTTTGTCATGTGTCTCACAACATCCGTCAAGACTTACTTGCAATGCTTTTAGATTTAATTTTGACAACATTATTAGCGTATCATCATCTAACATCGTACCATTTGACATAATGCCAATACGGTATTTGCTTCGCTGTTCAAATAGCATATCAAGAATAGTATGTATTTCAGAATGGCATAATGGTTCTCCTCCGGTTATATGTATACTTACAGGAAATTTCTTGGATTTAACTCTTTCTAATTCATTAACCAACTCGGATAATTGGAAAAATATATTTTTTATTGTATCAATGCTTAACTCTTGGGCATGTTCCGAAATGTAACAATGCTTGCATCTCAAATTGCATTGACCTGTAATATGTAATTGAAGTATCAGTTGAAACATAACATTTCCTTTCATCCTATTACTGTTGATGCCATTTACTGCTTGCTCTTACTTTTAATGTATTCATGTCCTCTCTGCGACAAATCATAAAAGACCGGTGTTCTTTCCAATCTCATATTACAATCCCGTTCGTTCAGAGATCCTTTTAATGATTTGTTTGATGTTCTGCAACCGCCTCTGCAAATACTGACAACGTTGCAATTTTGACAATCTTTTGGTATTGTTTCATCATTGCGCCATTCTGCCATTTTATTGAATGTTTTTTCAAGAGAAAAACCCTCATCAAAAATGTTGCCATATACAGTATCATCCCGTACACAAGCCCTAATATCTCCGGAATTGGAAATCACATAACTGTTTTTTCCGGCTCCACAACCTTTAGAGAAAATATTGAAAATTCTTTGGCTGTTAAAAGAGCAAAATGGATATGTGCCGCACGATCTAACATTAATTTTCATCTCGTCTTTGATTTTTAAGCAAGTATCGAATAAATAGTCCAATTGATCATTAGTAAGTTGAAAACGCAAAAAATTATCATCTGCATTAATAGGCTTTGTTGCACGACTTATAAACAGATCGTCAATATCAAATTTTTCTTTGAGAAATACGCATGTATCGTATACATCAAATAAATTCAAAGAAGATACTACTATATTCGGAATAACGGGTATTTTTTTTGCCAAAGCAGCCTTTATGCCATCTATTACTTTGTGATATGAAGAATAATTCCCTACAATTGAAGAAAAAATTGTACATTTTGAACTTGGAAATGAAATCATAAGTCTAACATTTTTTAAAGCACAATAATCCAAATTTTCATCATTTAAAAGCGAACCGTTACAATTTATTCGTAAAGAGATACCTTTTTCTGAAAAAGCGTTTATATACTTCTTAAGATTTTCAAAGATAAGAAAAGGCTCACCACCGGTTAATGTAACATCAGTAGGATTATGGTTTATGATAAAACCACAAATTTCATCCATGCATTCAGAATTAAGAGCATTATGACATTTATCATCCCAATAATTATAACAATGAATACAGTTGTGATTACAATTTTCTGTAACCTCCCATGTAACATATGGCAACATACAGCAAAAACCACCTCTTTATAAATATGATGCCGCATCTGAGATTTGATGCGGCATCATTCGAATTATTACATACACCCTCCGCCGGGACAGTCAAAATACCCGTCACAATCACAGTCACAATTACACCCACCCATTTGTTCTTCTGATCTCTTGCGCTCATAATCATCTTGATCCAGATTCCAATTTATTAAATCAATAGTTTGCTGGTCACAAGGAACATCACAAGGATCATCATCGCACGATAACTGCATATTGATTTCATTACCGTCATACATAGATACATAGAATTCGCTCACTTTGTTTTCATCCTTTCTTTTTTGTGTATAATTTTCTTCTTGAATAATGAGTATAAGACTTGTGTTGATTTATCTATTGAAACATGAAAATTATTTGAAAAATCAATTATTGAAAATTCGTTATTCAGTAAAAGATAATCATATAATTTTTCAGTTACATAAACAAAAGAATCTCCTGATGACAATCTATAACCGCAACATTCTTTAATTGAAACAAGCGATTTGGAAACTTCAAATGCGATATCATTATCCCAATTGGGGAAATGTGTTTGAATATCAGCGAATTCAAGGGATTTATCGGCACAAATTGAAAATTCATCAAGGCAATCTTTTCTGCCGTTTCGAGACAAACTATCAGTTCTGCAACCTGCTCGGCACTTGTAATAGTACTTACATTTTATACACTCTTTAGGAATTAGAGAGTCATCCCTCCACTCGTTCATATTACACCATATTTTTTCAAAATCATCCATCAAAATATTCCCATATACGGTAGAATCTCGAACGCAAGCCCTTATATCGCCATTATGAGAAACGACATAACTAGTCTTACCGGCTGTGCAAGAATGAGTACCGCAAAACAATTCATACTGTTCTTGAGTTGAAACAGAACATGGTGTAATCGGAGAAGCAACATTAATATGTACACCCGTTTGCTTTTGTGCTTCAACGCAATAGCTCAAATACTTTGAATAATCTTCTTGATTTAACATATAATCATCAAAATGTTCTATTGCATTAACCGGCATAGACACTTTCGTTATACTTGCGTGATTAAGATTAAATTCATCTTTTAAGAATTTCACAGTGTCAACAATGGAATTTATATTAATTTTAGACACAACAGTATTTGTCGAAAATTTGACACCATTGCTAATCAGCCTATCTAACGCAGAACAAACCAGATTAAAACCATTTGCGGAATTTGTAATCTTATTAAATTCAACTTCATTGCATGAAGGGAATGAAACAAAAAGCGAAATTTGTCTTGTTTTTAAAAATTCACATATATCCTGATCAACTAATGCTGCATTGGTATTAATTCCAACTACTATTCCTCTTGAAAGCAAATGATCTATTGCCAATTTTATTTCGCTAAATACCGTCAATGGCTCTCCGCCCGTTATAACAACTTTTACCGGATTGTTTTTTGCTATCATTTTTGCCATGTTTAAATAGTAATCAGAAGAATATGAAACCCTCTTGTATAATTCATCCGTTCTCCAATAATTAAAACAATGGATACAGTTGTGATTACATATTTCTGTTACTTCCCAGTATAGTGTTGGTGGGTAATTGAGAGTTTTGAACATTATTTTCCCTTCCGTCCCATTATACTTAACCAAATTTTGCTATATTACCATATCATGTGGTATATATTATACCACATGACGGCATATCTGTCAAGATGGATGTGGTAATTGATAACACTTATTTGTGTAGCTTTACAATAGATGTGCGACAAAAGATATAGAAAAAGTGATTGAGTTCTGATAGAATAAAGTTCACCACAAACAAATCTGACAGAAAGGACTCAATCACTATGAAGAGTATACCACAGAAAAAGAGATATTGTCCA
>JAZUIT010000038.1:0-2804 GCA_045642385.1 Acutalibacteraceae bacterium | reverse complement strand
AATGCGAAAGGTTTGCGAAGCAAACGAACGAAGCGAAGCTTGATCCCGCTATGCTCCACCAACAGTCTTGCTTTAAACGGTAAGGCTGATTTTTTTTGCAGATAAACCTTGTTATTTATATTAAAATAATATCTGGATTTTTCAAGTGTGATTTCAGTTTTTATTTATGCTCTATTACGAGTTCCTATTTTTTGTCACAAGTGTTTGTATTGCGTTTGATGTTTTTGCCGCAAGGAATGCCGCAATAAGCATTGGTATTATGTATGTAACCGGGAAGCAAAGCAAAAGAATACACACCGGCATAAGTGTTTTTCGGCTTATAAAAGCGTACATTGCCGAAACGAGAACCGCCGCCGCAAATGCTCCGTCCATATTTGAACCGATTAAAATTGAAATACCGAAAGCCATTGATGAGCCGCAGAAAATTATAGGGAAGATAGTTCCGCCGCGCCATCCGAAACGAATACAAATGCACATAAGTAACAACTTTGCCACACTTGTAAGCATAAGGTTTACAGCGTCAGCCGATTTGTAATTTTCAATAAGCACACCGAGGGTATGCTCACCGGAAAACATTGTATCTGGCAGGAAAAAAGCAAAAACTGCAACACATACACCGGCTATAAGACAACTGAGTATTCTGTATTTTTCAATCTTGCCGGATAAAAAAGCGGTCAATTTGTCAAAGCCGTTGTAAACAAGAGCGAGTAACATTCCCACAATGATAAGCGGTATAAAGAATATCAGTTTGTTCAACTCAATAGGGTCGTTTTCAGATTTGCCGTGACGCATTTAATAAAGTACAGCAAACGGGTTCAAACCGCGATTTCGGAACTACTAAGGCGGCAAAAGTTCATTTTTCTATGTCGAAACCCGGTTCTGACAGCTTTTCTTCCGGCGAAACTCATGCTCCGTCTTTTGTCTGAATCTGATTTAAAAAAAAAGTCTGTGATTTTTGTCATAGGCTTGTTTTTTACATTTTTTCTCTTATAACGGTAAAATAATTTTTACTGAAACCGAAAAACTTATCGTATGATAATCTTGATTTTAACAGTCGGATATATTATAATTATTCTGTAAATATGTGTTTAACGGAGGTAGGATGATGTTTAAAAAAATAATTTCTGTTTTACTTTGTGTAACACTGTGCGCCGGTATTTTTTCTGTTTCTGCAAGTGCCGTTATCGGTGAGGCAGGGGACGATAATGTCTGGGTTATATATGATAACAGTAATCTTACTAATGATGAAATGATACGGGATATTTTTTCATATACCAATTCAATGGCGGAAAAGCAAGCGGCTCTTGCCAATGCCGCCGCAAGCTGGACGGGAACAGCTACTGCAATTTTCGGTGTTGTACGAAATATAACTACCGTAATCAGCCTTGTAAACGGCGTCGTTAATTTGCTGAAACTTTTCGGTGTCATAAAAGACCATTCTCAGGACTTACAGATAAGCATTTTAGAGGGAATTTATACCTTACAGGATTCTGTTGAAGCTATTGATAAAAAGGTTGACAGAATACAGGAAACACTTATAGATGAATTTAGCCTCGTGGATATGAAATTTGCCGAGCAGGAATACAATCACTATAAGGACGAGGTGTGGACAAATTTTTATACCAATGCCGTTTCGCCCCTTACGGCTCTTCTGAACGAATATACAGATGAAGTAAACTGGCTCACTGTCAGCCGTGCAGAAGAGTGGTTTGCCAATGAAGGTTCGGATGTGCGTGTTCTTTACGGTAATGACAAGGACGGAAATAAAATTCAGGTGTATTCAGGCTTAAATTTGGGCGGTATCGGAAAAGTTTTGCCGAAGGAACCTGCTGTTTCAATTGAAGGTATGAAAGTTACCGACAGCATAACTTTACCTGCTAAATACATATCTGTTAATATGAATCCATCCGTAAACCTTTCTGCTGATAATTGTATTGAGGTTTTACGCAGTGCATTGGAAAACGGTGTTTATGAAGCTGCTGAAAATAACGAACTTCTGGCAAGTGATGATTTTTATTCTCAGTGGAAAGCTTTTACTTCAAAAGAAAAGTCCGATACTTCCAAACAGATTGCCGAGGATATTGTCGGTGCGGTAAGCTTTTCTTCAAGCTATATTGCCGCAAATGAGGAAAAATTTGCTTCCTCTGTTCGCAGCTCCTATGATTATTTCTGTAAGTGGCTTACAGGTTCGGATAACCTGACTTCACCCATGTATGCACAGCTTAAAATGCTTTCACTTACTCACGGCTTTGAGGGTGAAATTACCCATGATGTAAACACAATTTTCCTTTATCTTGACCTTATCAATATTAATTTCGGCTCATTTGCGGAAATGATTTTATCCCTTTCAAAGGCACACACTTTGGAAAACTGCGAGGAGATAAAAAATAATTTTGCCGTATCGTCAAATAATCTTTATAATACCTGCCGTGACTTTTTGACAGGCAATCCCAATTTCTGTTATACCGTCAATAAGCCTATACAGTATAAAAATGTATCCCTTGAATCAAAGATGGATTTGACTGACATTCCGGCTTATGAAAGAAAAGCTAAATCATCTGAAAGCTGGGTTGTCCGTGATGATTCTGTTGAATACAGTGATGACGAGAGTGTAAGAGCTCAGCAGATTGAAGAAAGCGCTGAGAATTTTGCTGAAAATACCTTGACTTCTAAGGATATGAAGCTTCTTTATCTTATGTACGAATCACAGTTCAAAAAAGGACTTACCGATTGTGCTACTTTTGTAGATTATTTGACGATACGGCAAAATTATTTTTTATCTCCTCGCAGTTTTCCAAAGTGTG
>JAZUIT010000037.1:0-10070 GCA_045642385.1 Acutalibacteraceae bacterium | reverse complement strand
TTATGAATTTAACCGTTCAAACTCGTTGAAAAATTTGTCGGTGTCTATCTGAAACTCTTTATGATTTAAGTATTCCAATATTTCTGCATCGGTTTTAAAATCAAAAACAAGTTTATATGAACAAAGGCATTGTTTTTTGTAGCCCGATTCTTTATTCATTTCGTTTGTACCGTATTTTCCGTCACCCAGCAAAGGATTGCCGATTGATGCAAAATGTGAGCGGATTTGATGTGTTCTGCCGGTGAGCAGTTCCACTTCAACAAGGCTTAATTTTTTGCCTTCTTTTAAAACCTTATATTTTGTTTTTATTTCTTTTGAGCCTTTTTGCTCCTTGGTGTAAACCTTTACAAGATTTTTGTCTTCATTTTTGATTAAATACCCTTTTAATACTCCCGATTTATTTTTCAGCCTTCCGTGAACAATACAGATATAAAATTTGTGCAGTTCTCTGTCTTTCATTTTCTGATTAAGTATTCGCAGAGCCTGTGCATTTTTTGCGGCTATAACTATACCGGAGGTGTTTCGGTCAATCCTGTTTACCAAAGCAGGCACAAAGGATTGTTCATCCTTCGGATTGTATGTGCCTTTTTCGTACAGATATCTTTTCACTCTTGAAATGAGGGTATCCACATATTCTCTGTCATCCGGGTGACACAAAAGTCCCTGTTTTTTATTCAACAGAATAATATTTTCATCCTCGTAAACAATATCGAGATTTTTTGATGCGGAAAGAAAATCGTACTTTTCCGGTTTTTGTTCTAAAAATTCATCGTTGATATATAAATCTATAACATCATTTTCCTGCAAGCGAGTTGAAATTTCCCCACGCTTTTTATTTATTTTTATTCGCTTTGTCCTGATGTATTTGTACATCATGGACTGCGGTAAATTCGGAAAACTCTTTGTCAGATATTTATCAAGCCTTTGACCTGCATCATTTTTTCCGATAATATAACTTTTCAATATGATTACTCCTTGCAAATATGTTGAATATATGATAACATATAATATAGATTTTTTAAATACAAATTTTAAAATTCGGAGGAAAACTATATGATTTCAAATGAAAGAGTTACGGAAGTTTTAAAGGAAGCCGGTGTTTTGCTTGAAGGACATTTTTTGCTCACATCCGGCAGACACAGCAACAGATATTTGCAATGTGCAAAGATTTTCAGAAATACCAAGTACAGCGAGGAGCTTTGCGGTGCTTTGGCAGAGCTTTATAAGGATGATAATATTCAGTTGGTTATCGGACCTGCAATGGGCGCTGTTCAGATGGCTTACGAGGTCAGCAGAAATTTTGACTGCGAAAATTTCTTCACAGAGCGTGATGAAAACGGAAATATGACATTGAGGAGAGGCTTTGCAGTTGAACCCGGTCAGAGAGTTCTTGTGGTTGAAGATGTTGTTACGACGGGCGGTTCTGTCAGAGAAGTTATTGAGCTTGTAAAAGAAGCCGGCGGAGTTGTTGCCGGTGTAGGTTCAATTGTTGACAGAACGGGTGGCAAGATTGATTTCGGTGTACCGTTCAGAGCTGTATATTCTGCCGATGTTACATCTTGGGAAGCGGATGACTGCCCTCTTTGTAAAGAAAATAAAATCGAGCTTGTCAAACCCGGCAGCAGAAAAATTAAATAACGAGGTGTTTTGCCGATGAGTGGTGAAAACCCGCACAATAAACACAGACAAAGAGTTAAAGCACAGTTTTTGCAAAACGGTCTTGAAAATAACCCTCAGCATTTAACCCTGGAATTGTTGTTGTACTATGCAATTCCGCAAAAGAATACGAATGAAATTGCACACGAGTTAATTGATACATTCGGTTCACTTTCAGGTGTTTTGGATGCTCCCTACGAGGAGCTTATAAAAATTAAAGGTGTAAAAGAAAATACTGCAATTCTGCTTACAATGATGCCTCAGTTATTCAGAGAGTATTCAAAGGATAAAACAGAAACAAAGCCTTTGCTCAGTTCTGCTGAAAAAACAATTGAGTATCTGATTTCAAAATTCACATCTTATAAGCAGGAAGTGGTTCTGTTGTTGTGCCTTGATAATATGAACAGGCTTAACAATTGCTGTATTATTTCAAAGGGCACACTTAATCAGGCTACGATAAGTAACAGAACAATTGTTGAAACTGCGTTGAGGAATAATGCCGCCGGTGTTATTCTTGCACATAATCATCCGAGCGGTATGGCTGTTCCGTCAAGTGATGATGTGATTGCAACGCAAAACATAATCAATGTTATGGCGCAGATTGGTATTCGTGTGCTTAATCATGTTATTGTTGCCGGTGAGGATACTTATTCTATGGCATCAATGCCTAAATATGCATATATGTTTGAATAATATAAACGGAGGTTTTATTATGTCAAAAATGAAAGTAGCAGTTATAGGTTGCGGAACAATTGCTAATGCGAGCCATATTCCCTCATACCTGAATAACGATGAAGTGGAGATTAAATATTTTTGTGATATTATTCCCGAAAGAGCCGAGGAAGCTGTCAAAAAATACGGTTGCGGTGAAGCTGTTACGGATTATCACGATATTCTCAACGACCCGGAATTGGAAGCTGTTTCGGTTTGTACACACAATGATTTTCATTCAATTATTTCCATTGATTTTATGAGAGCGGGTAAGAATGTACTCTGCGAAAAGCCGGCTGCAAGAATTTTGTCGGAAGCTTTGGAAATGCAGAAGGTTGCACATGAAACAGGCAAAATATTAAATATCGGTGTTTGCAACCGTTTTCACACCTATGTAAATAAGGTTAAGGAGCTTATTGATGACGGCGAATTGGGTGAAATTTATCATGTATATGCTTCCTTCCGTTCACACCGTTCTATTCCCGGCTTAGGCGGAGATTTTACTAAAAAAGCGTCCTCAGGCGGCGGTGCATTGATAGATTGGGGTGTTCATTACCTCGACCTTATTATGTATTGTTGCGGTGATCCCAAACCGTTAAGTGCATCCGGTAAGGCTTTCTGTAAGCTGGGTAAAAATATGGATGAATATGTTTATGAATCAATGTGGGCTGAAAATACAAAGGATTTGAACGGTACTTATGATGTTGATGATTCAGTAACCGGATTTATTCGTACAACGGGTCCCACGATTACATTCAACGGTGCATGGGCACAGAACATAGGACAAAATGAATCTTATGTTGATTTCTTAGGTGATAAAGCCGGCATCCGTATGAAGTATTGCGGTGATTTCACGATTTACGGTGTTAAAAACGGTATGCTGACAGAACAAAAAGTTTTATGCAGTACCGCTAATATGTATCAGGAAGAAATCAACGATTTTATTAAGTGCTGTAAAAACGGAGAACATAACAGACAGTATATAGATAAAGCTGTTCTCACTTCAAAAATTTTACAGGCGGTTTATGATTCATCGGATGCAAACGAAGAAATAAAAATTAAATAAGAGGTTTAAAGTATGAAAAAGTTAATTTCTGTCATTTTATGTATATCCATGCTTTTATCAATGCTTTGTGTGGTATCATTTGCAACGGATGAAAATATCAATTATCTTTTGATGGGCGATTCAATTGCCGAGGGTTATGGTATTAAAAATCCTTACGAAGCATGTTATGGCAGAATTGTAGCAGACACAAACGGTTACAATTATACAAACGATTCGAGGAGCGGGAGAGATTCCGACACGATGCTTTATATGTTGGAAAATTATCAGTACATAAAAAATGATGTTAAAAACGCTGATATAATTTCACTCTCTATCGGTGCAAACGACTATCTTTCTAATGATGATGTAGTAATGCTTGTTGCCGGTGCTTTGCTGGGAATTAACGATAAAATTCTCGATGAAATTCAGGCACATTACTATGAAAATCTCTGTCAGATTATTTCCTGTATCAAAGAGTTGAATCCCGATGTTGTAATTCTTATGCAGACGGTGTATGTTTCCTGGACGGGCATTGCCGGCAAAGCTTTTTCCGCCGGTGCTTTAAGAGTAAACGAAGCTATATATAAGTACATTGAAGAAAATCCCGGTACGGTAACATTGTGCGATATTTCCCCGGCTATAACGGGTCATCCGGAAAATTTAGCTGATGACTGTGTACATCCTAACGATAAGGGTAATGTTGAAATAGCGAAGCTTGTGCTGAAACAGCTTTACGATATGGGGTTAGGTACTCAAACAACACCGATAGTCAATGTACAGGGAATAAATTACAACTATTTCAGGGATTATATCAGTGAAGAATACGGCGGTATATTAACCGTACTTGTAAAGATTCTGACAGGAAATGCCGTCAATATCCGTGTTTCCGATATGTACCATGTGATATATCAGAAAGGATAAAATAGTTATAAAATAAACAAACAAAAAGCGAGCCGAAAGCACTGAAAAAGTGCAGACGGCTCGCTTTCATTTTATCTGTTTTGGAACAAACTTTTGATTCCTGTTTTATTAATCTAACTTTGCATAGTAAATTTCATTTGAAATATACCAAACAGCGCACTGGATAGCGGCGCCTATAATGTTTTCTGTAAGCTTTCTCCAGAGTTTATCAAAGAAAATAACAATGGGATTTCTTGAATCCTTAATGATGAATCTGCTCATATTTCCGTCATCACAGATGAACGCATTTGAGTAGCAATAGCCGCCCTTACCAAAAATCTGGAAGCGAACATAACAGGTGATGTCATCGCTGTGCTCTCTAAGCTTAATAACACTTACAAGCTCACCTTTTTCGTTGGTGGAAACGGACTTTTCAATAACATTACCGTTGGCAACCCATTCAATTCTTTCTGCGTTCTTTGCAGTAACTGTGATAATATCGTTCTCATCATCAACTGTGAGTGATGTTACCTGAGGAACGCAACCGTTAGCAATAAATCTTGAACCGAGCTCATTTTCATTTTCTGCAACTCTACCTGTTGCAAAGAATGTACCGGTTTCCATAGCTTTTCTGAAATTATCCTGGGAGTAGGAGGGAAGAATGAAATCCATAAATTCGGTATCAATGTGACGGAGATAATGAGCATCACTGTTGCTGAATCCGAAGACATTTCTTTCACCGTGAGGGATTACATACTGTAAAAGCTTATCCCAAAATGCACGACAGCTGGCAGTATCGCCATCAGTATTGTTAAATGTTTCAATACCGAGGCAAGATTTGTATTTATTCAGCAAATCACCGAAATAAACAATCTGACCTTCCTTTAAAGCATTTTCAGGATTGTGTTTAGAATTGAGGTAATGACCGGGATGGTTGATAATGGAAACACCGCCCGCATTTTCTACACCGTTGAGGTAGTATTCGTAATTACCCTCATTTTTAAGAAGACCGGAGTAACATTCGCCGAAATCAGAGAAAAAGCTATTTACATGACACTCCATAACAGATGCGGCGGAAAGCTCAATACCTGAGGTTACGCACTGCATACCTCTGCCGTATTTTCTGTCACTTTTTTCGGAAAACAGAATATTCATTGAGGGTTGAAAATTTTTGCCTTCGTCAAATTCGTAAGTACCGGAAACAATAGCGTCATATTCCTCTTTTGAAAGGACAGCATACTGTTCTTTGTAAAAATCATCCTTTTCCATAATGGAATTACCGATAGTGGCAATACGCATCAAATAGTAGTGTGTTGGTCTCTCATACCACTTTTTACCGATAACACCGTGGTCTGTCATGGCAAGGATATCAAAATTTTCTTCATAATGTGCCTTAACCATTTCGGGCAATGTAACTCTAGCATCACTGATAGTGGAGTGGGTATGAAGATTGGTTTTGTAGTGGTTGTCCGGATTGCCGAGATATTCGGTAACCGATTCATACGGATTTGTGATTTTGTAATTAACATTGCTTACTGTTTTAGCTGGTGCGGCAGAAGCCGTTATAACAACGGTCGTTGCCAGCATACACATACACAGTAAAATGGAAATGAATTTTTTAAACATAACTATACCTACTTTCTTGTTTAACTTTACTATATAATAGCATATTTTATTAAAAAATTCAATATATTTTGCAAAAACAATTATATTAAATTGTAAATTTTTTTGGTAATACTGTTGTTCGTAAAAAGCAGATTGTAGTGAGTATGTAAAACGAGCAGGAAACACAAAGCTTCCTGCTCGTTAAATGTTATTGATTATTTATATTTAGGTCTTGCAATGTATGAAGTATGAAGAACTTCGTGTGCTTTATGACTGCCGGGCTCGCCGAAGAATTCGTCATATACACGCTTAACTGCTTCGCTTTCATGTGATTTTCTTACGGGGAGATTCTTGTCTTGCTCATAAAGAGCTGCTGCACGCTTAGCCTTCAAATCAACAAAGTTATGAACAACTGCGTGCTGAACAGGCTGACCGCCGCCGTTTACGCAACCGCCGGGGCAAGCCATAATCTCGATGAAATGATAATCAGCTTCGCCTGCCTTAACCTTATCCATAATAATCTTTGCATTGGCTGTTCCGCTGCATACACAAACCTTAACATCCATACCTGCAACATTGTATGTAGCTTCCTTGATGCCCTTTGTGCCTCTAACCTCGGTAAATTCAACCTCTTTAAGCTCTTCGCCTGTAAGCTTTTCAACAGCTGTACGCAAAGCAGCTTCCATAACACCTCCGGTTGCACCGAAAATAACAGCAGCACCTGTACCGTCACCGAGAGGATTATCAAATTTCTCATCATCAAGATTTACGAAATTGATACCGGCACTCTTAATCATTCTGCCGAGTTCACGGGTTGTAAGAGCGATATCAACATCCGGATAACCTGATGCGGACTGGTCATCTCTGCCAACCTCGAACTTCTTGTCTGTACAGGGCATAATGCTGACAACAACAATGTTCTTGGGGACAATGTTCATTTTCTGAGCATACCAGGTCTTAATTGTTGCACCGAACATCTGCTGAGGTGATTTACAGCTTGAAAGGTGAGCTAACTGCTCAGGATAGTAATATTCACAATATCTGATCCATCCGGGTGAGCAGGATGTAATAAGGGGCAAAGTACCGCCGTTCTGAACTCTGTCAAGGAACTCGGTAGCTTCTTCCATAATTGTAAGGTCAGCGGCGAAATCAGTATCAAATACCTTATCGAAGCCTAATCTGCGAAGAGCGGCAACCATCTTGCCCTCAACATTTGTGCCGACAGGCATATCGAAGCATTCGCCCAGCGTTGCACGGATTGAAGGAGCAGTCTGTACAACAACGAATTTTTCGGGGTCATTGATAGCGGAGAATACCTTTGCGGTATCGTCCTTTTCATAAAGAGCACCTGTGGGGCAGTGAACAATACACTGTCCGCAGGAAATACATGCAACATCTGCAAGATCCTTTTCAAATGCAGAACCGATATGAGTATCAAAACCTCTTGCGTTTGCACCGATTACGGAGATACCCTGCATATTACAGGCGGCAACGCAACGGCGGCAAAGCACGCACTTATTGTTATCACGAATCATGTGAGCGGCTGATGTATCAAGGTCATAGTGGATGTTAGCACCCTCGAAACGGGTTTCATCATCAACACCGTATTCCTTACAAAGAGCCTGAAGCTCACAGTTACCGCTTCTTACGCAGGAAAGACATTTGCGTTCGTGGGTTGAAAGTACGAGCTCAAGAGTAGTTTTTCTTGACTCTCTGATTGAATCTGTGTTTGTGAAAACTTCCATACCCTCATTTACCGGATATACGCAAGCGGTAACGGGACCTCTTGCACCCTTGACTTCTACCATACACATACGGCAGGCACCGATTTCATTGATATCCTTTAAATAGCAAAGAGTAGGAATTTCAATACCGGCATAACGAGCCGCTTCAAGAATTGAAATACCGTTAGGCACACTCAAGGGCATGCCGTTAATTTTAATATTTACCATTTCCATGTTGGCACACTCCTTTATATTTTACTGATAGCTTTAAATTTACAATTATCCATACAAACTCCGCACTTGATACATTTATCTGTATCAATGGTGTGAGCTTCCTTAACATTGCCGGAGATTGCTCCCACGGGGCATTTCTTAGCACAGAGAGTACATCCCTTACACTTGTCAGGGTCAATGTGATAGCTCAAAAGTGCCTTACATACGCCTGCGGGACATTTCTTGTCGATGATATGAGCTTCATATTCATTTCTGAAGAATTTCAATGTTGAAAGAACCGGATTGGGAGCTGTCTGACCGAGACCGCAAAGAGAATTTTTCTTAACATAAAGAGCGAGCTTCTCTAACTTGTCAAGGTCTTCCATTGTTGCCTTACCGTCGGTAATTTTTTCGAGAATTTCTCTCATTCTCTTTGTACCGATACGGCAGGGAGCACATTTACCGCAGGATTCGTCAACAGTGAAGTCGAGGAAGAATTTTGCGATATCAACCATACAGTTGTCTTCGTCCATTACGATAAGTCCGCCTGAACCCATCATACAGCCGATAGCCGTAAGGTTGTCATAGTCGATTTCCGTATCTATAAGGGAAGCGGGAATACATCCGCCGGAGGGTCCGCCTGTCTGAGCAGCCTTGAACTTCTTACCGTTGGGGATACCGCCGCCGATTTCCTCAATGATTTCACGAAGTGTTGTACCCATGGGGATTTCAACAAGTCCTGTATTCTTAATTTTTCCGCCTAATGCGAAAACTTTTGTACCCTTTGATTTCTCAGTACCCATGGAAGCAAAATATTCTGCACCCTTTAAGATAATCTGAGGAACATTTGCAAAGGTTTCAACATTGTTTTCTGTTGTGGGTTTTTGGAAAAGTCCCTTAACTGCCGGATAGGGGGGACGGGGACGTGGTTCACCTCTGTTACCCTCGATAGATGTCATAAGAGCGGTTTCCTCACCGCAAACGAATGCACCTGCGCCGAGACGGATATGTAAATCAAAGTCAAATCCGCTTTCAAAGATGTTCTTACCTAAAAGTCCGTATTCCTTAGCCTGCTTAATAGCAATTTCAAGACGCTTAACAGCTATCGGGTACTCTGCACGAACATAGATGTAACCTTCGGTAGCACCTGTTGCATAACCGCAGATGGTCATAGCTTCAACGATACAGTGGGGGTCGCCTTCCAAAACGGAACGATCCATAAATGCACCCGGGTCACCCTCGTCAGCGTTACATACAACATATTTCTGGTCAGCCTGATTTTTGGCTGTAAAACTCCATTTAAGACCGGTGGGGAATCCGCCGCCGCCACGACCTCTTAAACCGGAATCTTTAATTATCTGGATAACGTCTTCGGGTGTAAGCTCTGTAAGACATTTTGCAAGAGCCTGATAACCGTCATAAGCGATATATTCATCAATATTTTCGGGGTCAATAACACCGCAGTTTCTTAAAGCAACTCTCTTCTGCTTACTGTAGAATGTTGTTTCGCTGAGTGATTTAATAACATCCTCTTTAACAGTCTCATCATAGAGAAGTCTTTTAACGGGACGACCTTTGAGGAGATGTTCTTCAACAATTTCGGGAACATCCTCAACCTTAACCTGGCTGTAAAAACAGCCCTCGGGGTAAACTATCATAATCGGACCTAATGCACAAAGTCCGAAACAGCCTGTGGGGATAACCTTAACTTCTTCCGACAAGCCCTTTTTCTCGATTTCGGCTTCCATAGCAGCCATAATCTTGGGACTGTCCGAGGAAGTACAACCGGTTCCGCCGCAGATTAAAACATGTGAGCGATACATTTGCTTTCCTCCTATTTATTATTTAGCTATAGCGCCTACTGTATATTCTGTAACAACATTACCGTTTACGATATGGTCGCTGACAATTCTTGCAACCTTATCGGGAGTCATCTTAACATAAGTAACTTTTTCTTCGCCGGGAACGAATACTTCAACAATAGGCTCATACTGGCACATACCGATACAGCCTGTCTGTGAAATATGAACATTCTCAAGCTTACGCTTTGCAACTTCATCTGTAAAAGCATTAAGTACGGGACGGGCACCGGCAGCAATACCGCAGGTAGCCATACCTACTACAATTCTCTTTGCCGTATCATCACCCTTACGCACATCAATATTCGCTTTTGCTTTTTCTTTTATAGCTTTTAATTCTTCAAGTGATTTCATTAT
>JAZUIT010000036.1:0-4391 GCA_045642385.1 Acutalibacteraceae bacterium | reverse complement strand
GGTTCATAAAAAGCGTGAATACCGCTTAAAATTGTTCTGTCTGTGCCTGTGCCGTCATCCAGAGTGAACTTTAAGAGCTTCTTGGATTTCGGTACTGCTTCACATTCAAGAACCTTTACGGCACGGAAATCGGACTTTGAGAATGTATCGAAATCTACAAATTCTTCAAAGAGAGGTTCAATCACTACATTGGAAAAATCAACCTTTTCATCAACAACAGGTTCTTCCGGTGTAACTTCACCCACTGCCTGAACAATAGCCTTATCAGCCTTTTTGTCGCTGTCAAGAGGTTTCATGGTCGGAAACAACAAAACATCTCGGATTGAAGCGCTGTTTGTAAGAAGCATAACAAGCCTGTCAATACCGTAACCGATACCGCCTGTTGGTGGCATACCGTACTCCATAGCGGTGAGGAAATCCTCATCCGTGTGGTTAGCTTCCTCATCACCGGCGGCTGCTGCCGCATCCTGTGCTTTGAAGCGTTCACGCTGGTCAATGGGGTCATTAAGCTCTGAATAAGCATTACACATTTCCCAGGTATTTATAAACAGCTCAAAGCGTTCAACCTTTTCGGGAGCATCCGGTTTCCTCTTTGTAAGAGGAGAAACATCAACGGGGTGATCCATAATAAATGTAGGCTGAATAAGCTTTTCTTCGCAAAATTCCTCAAAGAAAAGATTTAAAATGTCGCCTTTGGTATGTCTTTCTTCAAACTCTATACCCTTTTCCTTTGCAATTTTCTTTGCTTCCTCGGTGTCCTTAATTTCGTCAAAATCCACACCTGAGTATTTCTTAACAGCATCGGTCATGGTAAGTCTTTCAAAGGGTTTACCCAAGTCAATAACTTTGTCACCGTAAGTAATTTCCGTTGTGCCGCAAACCTCTTTTGCCAAGTATCTGAACAGATCCTCGGTAAGCTCCATCATACCGTTATAATCGGTGTATGCCTGGTATAATTCCATAAGGGTAAATTCAGGGTTATGTCTTGTATCCATACCCTCGTTACGGAAAACCCTTCCGATTTCGTAAACCCTTTCCATACCGCCGACAATAAGGCGTTTTAAGTACAGTTCAAGGGAAATTCTCAGCTTGAAATCCTCGTTCAAAGAGTTGTGGTGAGTAACAAAAGGTCTTGCCGCCGCACCACCTGCATTTGAAACAAGGATGGGAGTTTCAACCTCACAGAAATTTTTATCGTCAAGGTAACTCCTGATTTTTCTGAGAATTAAAGAACGCTTGAAAAAAGTATCCTTAACATCGGGATTAACTATTAAATCAAGGTATCTTTGACGGTAACGGGTGTCGGTGTTCGTAAGACCGTGAAATTTTTCCGGTAAAGGCAGTAATGATTTTGAAAGCATTTTAACAGCCTTTGCATGAACGGAAATTTCGCCTCTGCGTGTTCTGAATACAAAGCCCGTAACCTGAATAATATCACCGATATCCCATGTTTTAAACTCTTTATACTCTTCTTCTCCGATATCGTCAATTTTTACATACAACTGCATTCTGCCTGTACGGTCGTGAATATCCACAAAGTTAGCCTTGCCCATATCACGCCAGGTCATAATTCTTCCGCAGATTGTAACATCGGAATTTTCCAAAGCCTCAAAATTATCAATAATCTGCTTTGCAGTATGAGTCTGCACCGCTGTCGTTATCTGAAACGGGTCTTGTCCCTTTTCCTGTAATTTTGTAAGCTTATCAAGTCTTATCTTTCTTAATTCATTAATATCCTGTTCCTGCTCCACCTCAGGAGCGTTTTTCCCCTTAGACATTTTAATTTTCCTTTCAAAAATATTAAAAAAGCGGACCAAATCGTTACAATCAATACACAACGATATTGTCCGCTGATAGTCAGATTATTTAGAAATTTCAAGAATTTCAAACGACATTATACCTGCCGGCACCTCAATATCAACAATTTCTCCCTTCTTATGTTCCAAAAGACCTTTACCTATGGGAGATTGAGCTGAAATAATCCCCTGAGCCGGATTAGCTTCGGTTTCACCGAGGATTTTATATTCCAATATCATTCCGTTATCGGCTCTTTTAATTTTAACCTTTGAGCCAAAATGTACAACTTCGCCGTTACTTGCGTTCTGGTCAATAATTTTCGCATTGCGCAAACTTTCTTCAAGCTCGATAATTCTTGCTTCAAGCTTTCCCTGTTCGTTCTTCGCTTCATCATACTCACTGTTTTCAGACAAATCTCCGAATGAGCGGGCGACCTTTATTTTTTCCGCAATATCGTCTCTTCCGGTAGTTTTAAGATAATTGAGTTCTTCCTCGAGCTTTGCCTTTCCTTCCGGGGTTAACAAAACTTCTCTTCCCATTTCATCCATCCTTTCATACCCTTACAGGTATATATAATTATATACTTTTTCAGAAATATGTCAAGTTTTTAATACCAATTAATTAACAATAATAAATTTTATGATAAAATGCCATTAATTATTCAACAATTTTTCCGAAATTGCTATTGCTTTTTCCAAAACAGCATCATTTCCGTTTTTATAATCTTCTGTTACGCGGTAATCGGGTTCAAGACCGATTTTATTGAAAATATCCGACTTATAGGGTTTCACCAAAGCAACTGTAAGCAACAGTGCATCACCGTTGTCAAGCTCAAAAACTTTTTGTATTGTACCGTTTCCGTGAGTTTTTGTTCCGACAAGCTCAGCTTTTCCGAAATCTCTTAAATTACAGGCAAAAAGCTCCGCTGCGCCGGAAGTATTCCCGTTTACCAGCACTGTCATAGGTAAGGAAATATCCGCCGAATCAGAAGTAAATGTTTCCGTGGTTTCGCCCTTACCGTTTACGGCTTGTGCAAGGAAGCCCCCGTCCTCCGGTACGGGAACCGCAACATCAAGTGTGGTGACAGCATACTCAATTGTACCTGAATTACTATCCCTTAAATCAATAATCAGCGATTTCGCACCGTCCGAAATAAGCTTTTCCACAGCCGCCTTAAACTGCTGTGCCGTATTCTTGGCAAACATATTTATTTTTAAATATCCTGCCGAACCGATTGATTTAAATTCTATGGCTTCCCCATTATAACCTACGGGGACAACAACGGTATTTTCTATCTTATTTCTTAAATAAGTAACGGTCACACTTTCATTACTGTTATCGCTGAGCTTAGCGGACAGCTCTTTATAATTTACCGCGGAAATTTTCTCGTTATCAACAGAAACAATCTCATCACCGGTTTTTAAACCGTTTGACAAGGCGGGTGAATTTGCAAGCACCTTACTTATAACAGCACAATTTTTGTTTTTATCGTAACGCACTTCAACACCGATTCCGGATTTTTCACCCATCAATTCCGCTTTATATTTTTCATATTCTCCGGCGGTCATATAACGGCTGTACTCATCCCCCAAACCGCTTGCATAGCCTGCCTGAATTTTCTGCTTAACAAGCTCCGAATCAATTTCTCCGCAATAATTTTCGCGGATAATCAAATCAATCCTTGACAGATTTTCATACATTTTACTGCGTTGAGGCAAATCTTTAATAACACCGTTATATATTTTCTGAGAAGCCCACATCGTTACTGCAAATGTTATAGCTATCGCCGCTAAAACAGCAGTCAATGCAACTCCTAAACTTACTTTTTTACTCATAAAATTCTCCCGGAGAAACAGCTAAATCAAAATGAAACATAATTCATAGGGTCAACGCACTCACCGTTATTACGGACTTCAAAATGCAAATGCGCACCGGTAGAATCACCGGTATTACCGACATAAGCAATAGTCTGTCCCTGTGCAACCCACTGCTGTGAGGAACAGGCAAGGGAACTGCAATGACCGTACAAGGTGGAATATCCGTTGCCGTGATCAATAATTACACAGTTTCCGTATCCGTAATACCATTCGGCAATAACAACCTTACCGGCTTTTGCCGCCAAAATCGGTGTGCCGTAAATTCCGCCGCCGGTAATATCCACACCGGAATGTCCCGTGTATGTACCGTAAATCGGGTGTATTCTGTAACCGAATTCGGAGGAGATATAAACATTTCTTGTCGCTAACGGCCAAAGCCATCCGTTGGCACCGGGTTTAACATTAATATTCGGTGTTTCCGGAATTGAATAATCGTCTTCTGAGCTGCTGGCACTCGCAATAAGTGACTGAATTTTAGCTTCCAGTTCCTGCTGTTCTTCTTCGTTTCTTGCTATCTGCTGACGGTAAGCTTCGCTGTTTTTGTCAAGCTTATTCATAATTGCCCGTGCAGTTCTTTGTTTTGCGGTATAAGCCTGCTGCTTCAAATCGAGAATATTTTTTGATGACTGAACATCGTTCTGCTGTTTAACAAGCTCATCCTTTTGAACATCAAGAACGCTTTTTTTCGACTGAACCTCTGTTTTTTTATCCTGCCAT
>JAZUIT010000035.1:0-8280 GCA_045642385.1 Acutalibacteraceae bacterium | reverse complement strand
GTGATATAATTTTGACATATATATGTGTTTAAAAGGAGTAAAGTCAATATGTCTATTTTGAAGGTACTTTTCGGCAACTATTCCGACAGAGAAGTTAAGAGAATAATGCCTATTAAAGATAAGGTTTTAAAATTAGAACCTGAGTATGAAAAGCTTTCTGATGAAGAATTAAAGCACAAGACAGTTGAATTTAAAGAAAGACTTGCAAACGGTGAAACTCTTGACGATATTTTACCGGAGGCTTTCGCCGCCTGCCGTGAGGCTTCGTGGCGTGTGCTTAATATGAAGCATTTCCCGGTTCAGATTATCGGCGGTATTGTTTTACATCAGGGAAGAATTTCCGAAATGAAAACAGGTGAAGGTAAAACTTTGGTTGCCACTTTGCCTGCATATCTTAATGCCCTTTCGGGTAAAGGTGTTCACATTGTTACGGTAAACGATTATCTTGCCCGCCGTGACTCCGAGTGGATGGGTAAAATTTACCGCTTTATGGGACTTAAAGTAGGTCTTATCGTTCACGGTCTTGACAATGACGAGAGAAGAGAAGCATATAACGCAGATATCACATACGGAACCAACAATGAAATGGGCTTTGACTACCTCCGTGATAATATGGTTCAGTATGCCGAACAAAAGGTTCAGAGAGGTCACTCATTTGCTATTGTGGATGAGGTTGACTCAATTTTAATAGATGAAGCCAGAACTCCCCTTATTATTTCAGGTCGCGGTGAAGCTTCAACCGATTTATATAAAATGGCAGACACCTTTGCAAAAGGTCTTAAAATGACAAAGGTTAAGGAAATTGATACAAAAGAAAACGCCGAGGATGTTATTGAGGGCGACTTTATCGTTGACGAAAAAGCAAAGACAGCCACTCTTACAAAGGACGGTATTGAAAAGGCTGAAAAATTCTTCAATTTGGAAAACCTTATGGATGCCGAAAATATGACAATACAGCACCACATCAATCAGGCTATCAAGGCTATCGGTGTTATGCACCGTGATATTGACTATGTTGTAAAAGACGGCGAGGTTTTAATAGTTGACGAATTTACAGGTCGTATTATGTTGGGCAGAAGATATAACGAGGGCTTGCACCAGGCTATTGAAGCCAAAGAGGGCGTAAAGGTTGAGCATGAAAGTAAAACTCTTGCAACCATCACATTCCAGAATTATTTCAGACTTTATGACAAGCTTTCCGGTATGACCGGTACTGCTATGACGGAAAGTGAGGAATTTCAGGAAATCTATGAATTGGATGCTATTGAAATCCCCACAAACAAGCCAATGATAAGACAGGATCATCACGATGTTATTTATAAAACAGAGGATGCAAAATACAATGCTATTATTGAGCAGATAAAAGAAAGTCACGAAAAAGGACAGCCTGTTCTGGTTGGTACAATTTCCATTGAAAAATCCGAGGTTTTAAGCCGTTATCTTAAAAAGAACGGAATTAAGCACGAGGTTTTGAATGCTAAATTCCACGAAAAGGAAGCCGAAATTGTCGCTCAGGCAGGTAAATTCGGTGCAGTTACAATCGCCACAAATATGGCTGGTCGTGGTACCGATATTATGTTGGGCGGTAACCCTGAATATCTTGCAAAATCCGAAATGCGCCGTATGGGCTTTGACGAGGATATGATTGCGGAAGCAACAGGCTTTGCCGATACAGATGACGAGGATATTATAACCGCAAGAAAAACTTTCTCCGAGCTTAACGATAAATACAAAAATGAAATTAAAGACGAAGCGGAAAAGGTAAGAGAAGCAGGCGGTCTGTTTATTATAGGTACGGAGCGTCACGATTCACGCCGTATTGATAATCAGTTAAGAGGTCGTTCCGGTCGTCAGGGTGACCCCGGTGAAAGCCGTTTCTATCTTTCACTTGAAGATGACCTTATGCGTCTGTTCGGCGGTGACAGGCTGACAAGCGTTATGAATATGATGAATGCTCCCGAGGATTTACCCATCGAAGCAAAAATGGTTTCCAAGTCAATAGAAAGTGCCCAGCGTAAGGTTGAGTCACAAAACTTTGCAATCCGTAAAAATGTTCTTCAATACGATGATGTTATGAATGAACAGAGAAAAATTATCTACGGTCAGAGGAATCAGGTTCTTGACGGTGACGAATTAAAACCCATCATTATTCGTATGCTTGAAGAAAGCATTAAAGAAAATGTTGATTTTTACTGTTCAAAGGCGGTTGAAAAATCTGACTGGAATATTGCCGGCTTGCGTGAAAAGTATTTAGGCTGGCTTTGTTCAAAGACAGATTTTACAGAGGATAATTTTGACCCCGAAGATGCAAAAGAGCTTCTTATCGGCAGAGGTAAAGCTATTTATGCTCAGCGTGAAGAAGAAATGGGCGAAGAGCTGACAAGAGAGCTTGAAAGAATGATTCTTTTGCGTAATGTTGACAGCAAGTGGATGGATCACATTGATGCCATGGATGAATTAAAACAGGGTATCGGTTTGCGCGCTTACGGTCAGCAGGACCCCGTTATTGCATACAAACAGGAAAGCTATGATATGTTTGACGAAATGACAAATTCTATCCGTGAGGATACGGTTAAACTTATGCTCACCGTCCGCATCAGAAGTGAAGAAGAAACAAGGCGTGAACGGACAGTAGAAATCACTTCCGAAAGCGGTGCATCCGATGGTTCCGAAAAGGGAAGAACAGTAAGAAAATCCGCAAAAGATAAGGTAGGTCCCAACGACCCCTGCCCATGCGGAAGCGGTAAGAAATATAAAAAATGTTGCGGTAATGTAGCTAACGAGTAATTTAGGTATCAGTTAAAGGGATGTACTATGGATATTAAGCAAAAAATACATGAAGTCAGGGGCGACACAGCTATACTTGCACACACATATCAGGATTATGATATTGTGGAATTAGCTGATGTTACAGGTGACAGCTATGCTTTGGCAAAGGCGGCAACAAAACTGCCTAACAAAAGGATTGTAGTCTGCGGTGTCCGTTTTATGGCGGAAACTGTTAAAATTTTAAATCCGGAAAAGGAAGTTGTACTCGCAAACCCGAAAGCCGGCTGTCCGATGGCAGACAATGTTGATATAGATAAATTAAAGAAGCTTATTAACGAAATGCCCGATGTTCCCGTTGTTGCCTATGTTAATACAACGGTTGAAACAAAGGCATTGAGTACAGTCTGCGTTACATCCTCTACTGCCGTTAAAATTGTTAAGGCTATACCCGGAAATGCTGTAATTTTCCTGCCGGATGCAAATTTAGGCAGATGGGTTCGTAAAATGGTTCCGGAGAAAAATTTCATTATCTGGGACGGTTGTTGTCCCGTTCATAACAGTGTGCTGGTAACAGAAGCAAAGCGGGCAAAAAGAAGACATCAGAATTCCGTTTTGGCCGTTCACCCGGAATGTGACCCCGAAATTTCCGAAATTGCCGATTTTGTCGGAGCAACATCTCAGATTATAGATTATGTAATGGAAACGGATGATAAGGCTGTTACAATCGGTACGGAAAGCAGTGTTTATAAATATATCAAAAGAAAATGTCCCGAAAAGGAAATATATCAGCTTTGCGAGAATAAACTCGTTTGTAAAGATATGCGAATTACCACTCTTAATGATGTGTGTGCCGCTTTGGAGGGTACAGGCGGAGAAGTAATTGAGATAGATGAAAATTTGAGGCTTAAAGCTAAAAACTGTTTAGATAAAATGTTGGAATACGGTGGTTAATGTGCAAAAATATGATGTCATTATCGCCGGTTGCGGAATTGCAGGTATGTCTGCGGCTTTGCAGTTTGACGAGAATATCAAAATTTTAATGCTAAGTAAAAAAGAGGACACCCTGTCCGGAAGTTCATTAGCTCAGGGCGGTGTGGCGGCTGTACTTGATACTGTAAATGACAGCTATGATTTGCATATCGAGGATACTCTCATTGCCGGTGACAGAAAAAATAATTATAATGCTGTTTCGACCCTTGTTCACGAAGCACCTTTTGAAGTAATGGAGCTTGTGAAAAAAGGTGTTGATTTTGACAGAGATAAAAACGGCGAACTGAAAAAAACACTTGAAGGCGGACATTGCCGCAGAAGGATTGTTCATCACCTTGACAGTACGGGGAAAGAAATTGTTGACAAGCTTTTAATTCATATTAAACAAAGGAAAAATATCACCTTGCTTGACAATGCTATGATTTGTTCTGCCGAGAGAGTAAAAAGCGGTTTCAGAGTTGATGTTACCCGTAACGGTGAATATTTCAGTGCATTCGGTTCGTTTATGATTTTGGCAACCGGAGGTATCGGCAGAGCTTATAAATTCACCACAAACCCTGCTATATCAACAGGTGACGGTATAAGAATTGCTTATGAGTTAGGTGCGAAAATCAAAAATCTTTCTTATGTTCAGTTTCATCCTACGGCTTTTAATTCTCCTAATTCAAGAGAGCAGTTTTTAATAAGTGAGGCTGTCCGTGGTGAGGGTGCATATCTTATTAATAATGAATATCAGCGTTTTATGCACCGCTATGACGAAAGATTGGAATTAGCTCCTCGGGATGTTGTTTCAAGGTCAATAATTTTAGAATCAAGAAGAACGGGAAGCAATAATTTTTATCTTGATATTACACATAAGGGTAAAGATTTTCTTGTTCACCGTTTCCCGACAATATATAAAAGGTGTCTTGAACAGGGTGTGGATATTTCCAAGGATTATATACCGATTTTTCCCTGTCAGCACTATCTGATGGGTGGTATTGAGGTTGATTTGACTTCGAGAACCACTGTGCCGAGATTATATGCCGCAGGTGAATGTTCAAACACGGGTGTTCACGGTAAAAACCGGCTCGCAAGTAACTCTCTCCCGGAGGCTATGGTGTTCGGCAGGCATGCGGCTGATGATATTATGCGTTGTATGAAGTTAGGCTTTGCCGAGGTTGAAGCTTACGAATACACAAGAGATTATTCGGGTGTTCCGTTACCCAAGGGTATAAGAACACAGATAAGAGAAATTTTGCAGAGAGCTCATTTTGTATTGCCCAATCCCCGGGCGGCTGTCGAGGGCTTAAAGACTGTGGAGGGTATTCTGCAAAGACTTAAAATGGGCGGTTTTGCCGTTACTCCCGATTATTGCGAAGCGTTGAGCCTTGCAACGGTGGCGGCAATTATTTTAAGAGAAGTAAATAACGGAATGTGATTATCTTAATTAATAGATAATAATGAATAATTAATAATTAAGGTGGCTTTTGTTCCAAAAGCATTTTAAATGATTTATCGGGTTTCCACGATATTCAACAAACAGCTGCGGATTAACGGTTTTGGAGTAAAAAAATGATACTAAATAAGTTTTATGTTGACAATTTAATTAAAAAAGCTATTGAGGAGGATATCAATTATATTGATGTTTCTTCCGATTTCCTTTTTTCCGATAAAGACACAACCACGGCAAAATTTGTTTCAAAGGCTGAGGGCGTGTTGTGCGGAATTGATGTTGCTATGAGGGTGTTTGAGCTTCTTGACGACAGCTTTCAGTCAAAAATATATTTTAATGACGGCGACAAAATTAAAAAAGGTGATTTAATAGCCGAGTTCAGCGGTAAGACTTCACAGCTTTTAAAGGGCGAGAGAACCGCTTTAAATATTTTACAGCATTTATCGGGAATTGCTACACAGACTGCGGCGGCTTCTGAGCTTTGCAAAGGCACAAACGCCCATATAACAGATACACGAAAAACACTTCCCGGACTTCGTGCTATGCAGAAATACGCCGTTGTATGCGGCGGCGGAAAAAACCACAGATATAATCTTTCCGACGGCGTAATGCTAAAAGATAATCACATTGATGCGGCAGGTTCAATAACGAAAGCTGTTGAAATTGTCAGAAAAAAGATTGGTCACATGGTGAAAATTGAAGTTGAAACAAGAAATCTTGACGAAGTTAAAGAAGCATTGGAAGCAAAAGCAGATATTATTATGCTTGATAATATGAATTGCGAAGAAATGACGGAAGCGGTAAAAATAATTGACGGCAAAGCATTGACCGAGGCTTCCGGAAATATCACACTTGAAACAATAGAAAAGGTTGCAAAAACAGGTGTGGATATTATTTCAATGGGTGCTTTGACACATTCCGTAAAGGCATTTGATATTTCTATGAAAATATCCTGAGGTGACAAAAAATGACTGTAAAAAATCTTATTGAAAAACTGAATTTAACGGTTCTTACCGAAGATGATACAGACAGGGAGATTGACGGTTGTTATTGCGGAGATTTATTGAGCTGGGTAATGTCCAGGGCGCAATCCGGTAATGTATGGCTCACGGTTATGGGAAATATTAATGCTGTTGCCGTTGCAACGTTGGCAGATATTTCCTGCATAATTCTGACTGAGAATGCAGTTCTTGACGAGGATGCAAAAGCAAAGGCAAAAATCGCAGGTGTTACAATTTTACAGACAGATAAAAATGCCTATGAAACGGCAGTAAAAATAAGTAAGTTAATTGAAAGGTAATTTTTTAGAATGGGATTTTTAAAAAAAATCAGCGACGGATTAAAGAAAACAAGGGACTCCTTTACAAGTGCAATTACGAATGTTATTCATTCATTCAAGGCTATTGATGATGACTTTTATGATGAGCTTGAAGAAGCACTTATTATGGGTGATGTAGGTGTTACAACTGCGGAGGAAATTATCAGCCGTTTAAAAGAAAATGTCAAGAAAAAATCTATCAAGGACACCCACGAAGTAAGCGATGAGTTAAGATTGATTGTCGCCGAAATGCTCACCGGCGGTGAAGAAATGAACATTTCCACAAAACCGTCAATTATTCTTGTAATCGGTGTAAACGGTGTGGGTAAAACCACCACTATCGGCAAGCTTGCGGCAAAATATGTAAGCGAGGGCAAAAAGGTTATTTTAGGTGCTGCCGATACTTTCCGTGCCGCCGCCGCAGAACAGCTTACAATCTGGGCGGAGCGTTCCGGTTCTGATATTGTAAAGCATAAAGAGGGTGCAGACCCTGCCGCTGTGGTTTACGATACAATTGCTGCCGGTAAAGCAAGAAATGCCGACATAATTATATGCGATACCGCAGGCAGACTTCATAATAAGAAAAATCTTATGGATGAGCTTGCAAAAATTTACAGAATTATTAACCGTGAAATGCCCGACTGTGACAAGGAAGTTTTGCTGGTAGTTGATGCCACAACGGGACAAAACGCAGTAAATCAGGCAAGAGAATTTAAAAATGTTGCCGAAATTACCGGTATAATTCTTACTAAGCTTGACGGTACTGCCCGTGGTGGAGTTGTGCTTGCAGTTAAAAACGATGTTGATGTTCCCGTAAAATTCGTAGGTGTGGGCGAAGGTGTTGACGATTTGCAACCTTTCTCACCCGAAGCCTTTGCGAGAGGTTTGTTTGACGATATAGAGGATGAAGACGATGAAATTTCTGATAGCGACTCATAACGAAAAAAAGAAAGCGGAGCTTCAAAGAATATTGAAGCCGCTCGGTATAACAATCTGCACCGCAGATGACCTGAATTTGGATTTAACCGAGGTTGAGGAAACCGGTACAACCTTTGAGGAAAATGCTTATCTGAAAGCCAAAAGCGGTTGTGATGAAAGCGGTTTGCCCTGTATTGCGGATGACAGCGGCTTGGAGGTCGACGCCTTAAACGGTGAACCCGGTGTTTATTCCGCAAGATATGCCGGTGAACACGGAAACGATGCTTTGAATATTCAAAAGCTTCTTGAAAATATGAAAAATGTTCCCGATGAGAAAAGAACAGCAAGGTTTGTTTGTTCTGTCTGCTGTTGTTTCCCTGACGGTGAAAAAATAATTTTTAGAGGAACCTGTGAGGGTAAAATAGGTTACGAGCCTGTGGGTGAAAACGGCTTTGGCTATGACCCGGTTTTCTATGTGGGTGATAAAACCTTTGCACAGATGACGGCAGAGGAAAAAGACCCATTGAGCCATAGAGGAAAAGCGTTAAATATGCTCTGTGAAAAATTGAAAAGCATGGATATTTAACATTTCATATGAAAACTAAAGGTGATAAAAATGCAAAAAGAAAAACAAAATTTCCGTCACGAATTCAAGTATTTGATAACTTATCCGCAGATTGAAATTTTGAAATCCAGATTAGATTTGATGATGTACAAGGATTCCCATATCAGAAAAGACGGAATATACAACATAAGAAGTTTATATTTTGATGATTATTACGATAAATGTTTTTATGAAAATGAGAATGGAACAGATCCCAGAGAAAAATTCCGTATTAGAATTTATAAT
>JAZUIT010000034.1:0-13889 GCA_045642385.1 Acutalibacteraceae bacterium | reverse complement strand
GCTTTTTTCATCTGATACACCGTATACATTTGCGGAAAATGTCCCCGAAAGTATTGTTGCGATTATTGAAGAAAATCCCGAGAAATATCAGGGAGTGGAAATTGAAACTTCCCTGTACCGTGAATATAATGACGGAACTTTGGCTCCGCACATTTTGGGAACGGTCGGAGCTATTGATGCTGAGGAATATGAACAGCTCAAAGATTCCGGTTACAGTATGACAAGTGACATCGGTAAAAGCGGTATCGAAAGTGTTATGGAAAAATATCTGAAAGGTACTGACGGTTACGAAACGGTTTATACCGATTCAAACGGCGATGTAGTCAGCGAAATTACTAAGGAGCCTAAACAGGGTAACGCAGTTGTCCTCACCATAGACAGCGGATTACAGAAAGCGGCTTCGGAGGCTCTTGAAAAGACAGTAAATTCAATGAATGTTGACATAAGCTCCACCGGAGCTGTTGTGGTGGTCGATATAAAAAACGGGGATGTGCTTGCAAGTGCTTCTTATCCGACCTATGATATTTCAAGATATTCGGAGGATTACGAAAAACTGATAAATGATGAGGATGCACCTCTTTGGAACAGAGCGTTACTTTCAACCTACGCTCCCGGATCAACCGCAAAGCCATCTGTTGCGATTGCCGCGCTTGAAGAAGGTATCATTACTGAGGCAGACACAGTTGAATGTACGGGTACATTTCAAGCGGGCGATACTTATTTCAGGTGTGACCAGTTTCATGTTTCGAGTTACGTAAATGTTGTAAATGCAATCAAAGAATCCTGTAACACTTTCTTTTATACTATGGGTAAAAGACTGGGCATAGAAAAAATGAACCAGTACAGAACGCTTTTGGGCTTAGGCGAAAAAACAGGTCTTGAAATTGAGGAAGCCGGTGGTGTACTTGACAGTGTAGCGTACCGAGAGTCTTTGGGACAGGCTTGGTTTGAGGGTCTTACCATTCAGTCTGCAATCGGTCAGGCTGGAAACCTTTTTACTCCGGTTCAACTTGCAAACTATTGTGCCACTATTGCAAACGGCGGCACGAGATATAAGTTACATTTAATTAAGAATGTTAAAACTTATGATTTAACAGAAACAGTTTTATCAAAGGAAAAACCGGTTGTCGCCTGTGAAACAGGTTTCAGTCAATCAACGCTTGATTTAGTTAAAGCCGGTATGAAAGGTGTTGGCGGTCCGGGAGGCTTCTGTGAAGCAACTTTTGCAGGACTTCCTGTTGCGGCGGCGGCTAAAACAGGAACGTCACAGGTTCAGCGTGCAGGTGCTTACGGTCAGACGTACATCGGAACAAACGGATTTTTAATTTCCTACGCTCCGGCGGATAATCCGGAAATTGCCGTTGCGGTCGCCATTGAAGGTGCAGAAAGCGGTACTTCCGTTTCTCCAGTTGCGGCAGATATTTATTCTTATTATTTCGGTTTAAGCGATAATGCTACGAATGTTCAGGAAAACGATACATTATTAGGATAGGTGAATTATGGCTCGGAAAATTATTCTTGCCTCCGGTAAGGGCGGCGTGGGAAAATCTTCCCTGACCGCAGGATTAAGTGTTGCACTGGCTGATGCCGGCAAAAAAGTTCTCGCCGTGGATATGGATATCGGTTTGAGAAGTCTTGATTTAATATTGGGATTGAACGAAAAACAGATATTCAACTGGGGCGATATTATATTGGGTTATTGTGATTTTGAAGATGCACTTATTTCTTCTGAACCTGTTTCTCTTTTGGGTGCTCCACCGGAATTTAACGAAAGCTTTACTGTTGAAAATTTGAAAAATGTCATTGACATCGCGGATGAGAAGTTTGATTTTATTCTTTTGGATGCTCCGGCAGGCATAGGTGAAGGATTGATGCTGGCAGCAGGGGTTGCTGATGACGGTATAGTGGTTGTAACATCGGATGAGGTATCGGTAAGAAGCGGTGAAATTGCTTCAAGAAAGCTTTATGATTCCGGAATTGAAAATGTTTCTGTCATCATAAACAGGTTTAAGGAAAGCTATTCTGCAAAGGGCAGATATCTCAATATTGATGATGTAATTGATTCTTCAAAATTAAGACTTTTAGGAATTGTACCGGAGGACCCGCAGATAACTTTCTGTGCTATGAAAGGTAAACCGGTTGAAAAAAGCACTCCGTCATACAGGGCATTTAAGAGAATACAGAAAAGATTGTTTGGAGAAAACATCCCTTTGTTTAAAAAAGTGTAGATAAAGCTGTATTTTTTTGTAAGTATTGATGAATTTTTAACTGTTTGTTTATGCAATTCAACAAAATTGCATTATTTTGTTAATCTCTATTGCCAAGTTTATCCTTATATGATATACTGCTAATGTAGCACTTAGTATTATTTTGTGTACGAAGCTATATATTGTCAGAGCAGAAAAGAAACGGAGGAAAGTTTTATGGTAAAGATTTTATCACTCATTCTCTCGGTAATCATCGCATTTCTTAATATGATTCCCGGTTTTAGCGGACTTGACAGTGAAGCTATTTCCGTAGGCGAATGGTTATCATTGGCAAACACCACATTCGGTATGAATTATGACGAAGCCGGCGCAAAGCTTGACACAATTCCGGTTGAAGACCAATATTATCAGGCAATGCAAACAGCATATCAGTGGGGTATTCTTGAAGGTTATGAAACCATTAAGTCAACAGAAACACTTAAAGGTGAATTTGCTGCTGTTGCTCTTGTAAGATATGCAAGACTTACATTCAATGAATTAAAAGTTGAGATTGCCAATGCGGAGCGCATCAAGAACATCAAGGAAGTTACAATTGCAGTTGCCAACGGCATTTTTGACCTTGATGATAAAAATAATTTTTTCAAGGGTAAATTAAAAAGAGAAGATGCAATTGAAGCTATCAATAAGGCATTTGATATTTGGTCAAATTTGGTAGTTGATGAAAAGAATAAAACTGAGCTTCAGGCTGATGTTATTGAGCTTGTTGACGGCGACGGCTATGAGTTAAAGAATGACAGCGCAGTATTTGATAAGAATACAGGTGTTAAGGAAGGCTCAACAGTTGTTCTTGAAGAAGGTGTTTACACAGTTGACAATGCTGTTGAAAAAAACGGCGAAATCGTTGCTGATGTAACAAAGGGCGAACTCGAAGATGCTTATAAGTCAGTAGATTTTTCAAGCAGCGTTACACCTCAATTTTCTCTTGCACAGGTTAAGGATAATGAGGGAAATGTAATTAAGGAAGCAATTTCCGAAGAAGCACTTGAAGAACAGTTCTCACTTGAAGATATAACAGATCAACTCAATTGGGAAGATATTAAGGGCAAGCTCCTTGAAAAAGGTAAGGAAGCGTTGCTTAAAAAAGCAAAGATAAGCTTTGATATCGGCGATATTAGCGTTGATGCAAGACTTAAGGATGACGGTTTAAGTGTTGTCTTGGGTGGATATATCTGTGAGGGCGTAGGTGTTTCCGAAGTACTCGATATTTCCAATTTTAAACTCCAAACAAAGTTTAAGGCAAATCTTGCTAAGAAGGACATTAAGGAAGCTTATATTGTAGCTGATTATACTGTTACATCCAACACGAATCTTGTAGGTTCTTATGCCGGTAACCTTGTTGAGAAGGAAAGCGATTTATCAGATGAGCTTAATTTCTTTGAAAAGATAAAGGAAAACCTTTTCACACTCAAACCCGGTTCAGGCAACAGAATAACAATTTATACAGTTGATGTTCCTATTGCACAGGTTCCCGGACTTATATTCACAATTGATTTCGGTCTTGAACTTGATGTTTCCGGCAGAATTACAGTTTCTGTTATGACAAAGGAAACAAAGGGTTATGAAATTATCAACAATAAGGGCAGATTTATACATTCTACATCTTATGTTGACAGCAACTTTAATGTAAACGGCGATTTTTCGGCATTACTCAGTATGGACTTTATCCTCAAATATGTAACAACAAACCTTATGGATGTTGCTTTCTCAGCAGGATTGGGCGCAAATGTCACAACAATCGTATTTAAAGACAATCAGGAAACAGCAATTGACGGACTTCCGTTGGATGTTGCAGTCGAAGCTGCTTCTGTTACAGAATTCTTTGATGATATCAAGGTTTGTGCAAATGTTAAGCTTTACGGTATTCTCGAAGTTTCTGTCGGTCAGAACAGTTTGATGAAGAAAATCGGTCTCAAAAAATCCTGGACAATTCTCGATGCTGATAATGCTACAATAGCAAATCTTCATGTTGAAGAAAGCGGTATTGTGGATAATTGCACAAGAGCTGCATAATTGGAAATTCAATAAGTTATTAACAACAATCCAAGGGTTGCGGTTTACTGCAATCCTTGGATTTTAATTTAAAACCATTGTTAAGAAATTATTTTTCCGAATGACATAAGGCAAGCAAGAAAGGAGCAATGCTGTGTTTATTAAAAGAATAATATCAACGATTATTTCAATTCTTATGATAACAGGAATTATTCCGTCAAAAAATATTGCTGATAATGATACGAAGCTTTATGTCGTTTCAAATGAATATGCGACAGTTGAACCTACAAAAAATGCTGATGACGAATATCTCATTTCATCAGTTGAGAATTTACAGTGGTTTTCTGATGCGGTAAATTCGGGTGATTCGGAAATAAAAGCACGACTTACAGCTGACATTGCGTTCAATAGCGGCATTCCCACAGATTCTTCAAGAATATGGACACCGATAGGAACGCAAGCAAATCCGTTTTTCGGAAGCTTCGACGGAGGTAGCTATACCGTTAACGGAATTTTTATAAATTCTGCAAGTGATAATCAGGGCTTTTTCGGCTATCTCGGTGATAATGCCGTTGTTACAGGGCTAAAACTTACAAATGCCGTAATTAAAGGCGGAAATAATGTCGGTGCTGTCGCAGGTTATATCACGGGTGCGACAGTTGAGGAATGTACAGTGCAGGCGACGGTTACAGGAACCGGACAAAATGTCGGCGGTATTGTAGGTGAAGCCTATTCACTGTGCACAATTTCCTTATGTAATGTAAGCGGTAATATATCCGGTAAGAGCAGAGTGGGCGGTGTATGCGGATTTGCTTTTTCAAACAGTGTAATTACCGGTGCAAAGGCTAATGTAACGGTCACGGCAACAGATACCTATGCCGGTGGTATTGTTGGTTTTGATTCAGGCAGTACAGTAAGCTTTTCCTACGGTAGGACAACTGTCAGCGGTACAAACAGAGTGGGTGGTGTTGCAGGATATGCTACTTACGGAATTTTTGCAAGTGTTTACATAATTTCAGATATAAACTCGCAAGGCACAAGCAAAGGCGCATTTTTAGGCGCTGATTACGGTTCAGATAAATTATCAATATTTTATAATTCTGAGCTTTGCAATTTTACCGATAATTATGCCGTTGAAAAAACATCCGATGAAATGTCCAGACCGTCTTTTGTGACAATTATAAATGACGGCGACAGCGAATTTGTTTTCGATTATCTTGAAATTAATAACGGCTTTCCCATACTTAAAAGGGAACTGAATACGGATGTTTGGAACGGTATGATGATTAAGCCGAAAACTGCCGCCGGTGTTTATCAGATTTCAACTCCGGCAGAGCTTGCATGGTTTTGCGGACTTGTTAACGGAACAATATCCGGTGAAACACAAAATCAAAATGCCTGTGGTGAGTTAACCTCAAATATTGTATTGAATTACGGAACAGATTGGAATGAAAAATCAAATATCTGGACCCCTATCGGTTCTGACAGCTCACCGTTTTTGGGAACATTTGACGGTAACGGTCATCAAATTAACGGGGTTTATATTAATACAACGAAAAATAATCAGGGGTTGTTCGGTTACATAGGCGAGGGTTCACGGATAAAGGATGTGTCTGTTACAGAGTCCTATGTAAAGGGCAACGAAAATGTCGGGAGTATTGTAGGCTATTGCTATAAGGGCGAAGTTTATCATTGCGAGAATGTAAGTAATGTTGATGCAACTAACCGGAATGTGGGTGGAATTGTCGGCTACAATAACATGGGAAATGTGTCCTATTGCTACAATTCAGGTAATATACTTTCTACCGCCGGTAATGTGGGCGGAGTTATCGGATATAACCGGTACAGCAGTTATGTAATGGGGTGCAGAAATTACGGTACTGTTACAGGCACAAGTATAGTAGGCGGTGTTATCGGGTACAATGATTGCAATTCTACAACAGGTGTTCTTAATAACTCTTACAATATGGGTGAAGTCACAAGTAACGACGGTAACGGTTCTATCGTAACGGACTCTTATGTCGGCGGAGTTGTAGGTATTCAGTCCCAAGGTTCTGTTAATAATTGCTTTAACGCAGGTACGGTAAACGGTTATTATTGCGGAGGTATTGCAGGCAGGTGTTATCTTGGTGAGCTGATTTATTGTTACAATACAGGAAAATCGAGCGGTGTAAATGTCGGCGGCATAGTATGTATAATTATGGAAGGCAGAATAAGAGATACATATAATGCCGGCACCGTAATCGGTACAAAAGCTGTGGCAATTGCCTGTTCTGCAAGCAATACAACTATTGAACGAAGTTATTACGATTCGTCAAAGGGAATGTATGATGCTAAAGCAACAGCTTTAACTACCGATGAAATGACGGGTTCTGCCGTTTTTGCTTCCTTTGTTTCTTCGAGGTGGGAAACAACACCGGATGAAAACGAATATTGTTTTTATCCGAAGCTGCATACATTTACAATCGGCGAAGACGAAAAAATGATTGGCGATTCTTTGCAGAGTGTAAAAACTTTAAAGGGCAAGTATCGTGTTGAAGTGATTAAGGATAACACAACGAATTATTTTGAAAACTTTGCAGATGCGACAAGCTATATCGGAACGGGAACCGGTACAATTATTGTAATGAAAGATGTTACGGTAGATACAACGGCATATATCCGTGGCAAAATTACAATTAAAAATGACGGATTTACCAGAACAATCACAAGAGCTTCAAGCTTCGATGAAAGCTTCTTCAATGTTACAGGTACATTGAATTTAGGCGAAGGTTTAGAAAATTTAGGAATTACTATTAACGGAAACGCTGATAAACATTGTTGCGGCGACAGTATTTTTACCGTAAATGCAACCGGTACGGTTAATGTAAACAAAGATGTTCTTATTGAAAACTGTTATACCGAGGATGACGGTGCTGTGTTCAATATAAATGGCGGTACGGTAAATCTATACTCAGCAGGAATTTTGGATAATTATTCCGAATGTAACGGCGGCGCGGCAAATGTTTTCGGCGGCACATTAAATGCTGTAAGTTGTGAAATTGCTATGAATACTGCTGTAAGCGGAGGATTTGCATATAATAACGGCGGAACTGTTTTAATAAAATCAGGTGATATTTACGGCAATTTTGCAACAGAGGGCGGCTTGATATATAATAACGGCAGAAATGCTGTTGCCATATTATCAAACAACGGTAATATATTTGATAATTCCGCTGAGGAAAAGGGCGGAGTGATTTATAACCATTTAGGAACGGTAACGGTTAATACTGATATTAAAAGTAATTATGCCGGTGCGGCGGGCGGAGCAATTTATAATGATTCGGGAAATCTTATTCTTGCAGGCTCAACTATTTACGGCAATATTACAAACGGTGCCGGTGCGGCTATTTATAACGATGGCAATCTGTCAGTACGTGGAAATGCGGTGGTGTCGGTGGATAATGATGTGTATTTGCCTGATGGAAAAACCGTAACATTCGATGATGTACTTAATTCTACCGATACTGTTATGAAGCTGACAGTTGAAAATTACAGTGTTGGTTCAGTTGTTTTAAAGGGAGAATATGTGCCTTCATATTTCAAAAGGATTAAAGTTTTCGGCACAGATAACAATGAATATTATCTTGATTCGGCAGGTCGTATTCAGACGGTTAAACCTGTAACCGTGGCATTGGTAAGCCGATTCGGATTGCATGATGCTGAATATACAAATTTAAATGAAGCTATCGAGTCTGTGGGTGCGAATGTTGCAAATATTACTATCTGTAACGACTGCACAATTAACTCACCGGCTGAAATTACAGGTGACATTACAATTTCCTGTTTCCAAACGGATTATACTGTAACCAGAGGTCCCTCAATGTCCCAAAAGGATATGTTTGTTGTAAAACCGGGCGGCAATTTAAGCTTCGGTGATACAGCAAGCTTAAACGAAGATGTTGAAGCTATGCTGACAATTGATGGCGGTTCTCAGCTTTCGAGAACGGGCGGTTCTGTAGTATGTGTTGAGCAGGGCGGAGTATGTTCAATAAATGCCGGCACAAAAATTATCAACAACAAAAACCTTGATAACGGCGGTGCGGCAGTTGTTTACGGTACTCTTAATCTTAACGGCGGTATAATCAGCAATAATCAGGCTGTAAAAAACGGCGGTGCATTCTATAACGAGGGTGTAATCAATCTCGGCGGTATTATAAGCAGAGAAGAAGATAAAACCGAAATTGTAACGGAAGTTGTTGTAGGTGGTACAATAAGCTCAAATACCTGCTCATCTGGCGGTGCTGTCTATAATTTGGGAATGGTAAATGCTACTTGTGTCAATATGTCCGGTAACTTCGGTATGGAGGGCAACGGAATTTATAACGGCGGCGTTGTTACTGTTAAAGACGGTGTAACTTTTAGTGATAATATTTATCTTGTGACCGATAAAACCATTGATATCATTGGCGAGCTTACGGCAGAAAAGGTCGCAGATATCGAACTGCAAAATTTCACGGAGGGCACGCAGATTTTGACGGGTGATTCAGATTATTACAATCTGTTTAAGTTGAACAGTAATGACGGTATTATTGATAATCAAGGCAAGCTTTTTGTTTCAAGGTTGGTACTTGGAAACGGTTCAGAACTCAAAGTCAACAGAACAAAAGGCATTATTACAAATATTGATTTGAATAACAGAAGCGTAGAATACATAAAATCACAGTTTTCAAACATTGAATCAAGTATAAAAGTTTTTGATGAAAATCTGAATGAAGTGGAAAACAATACAGATGTTGCAACGGGTTATGTATTGAAACTTATGAATGATGAAACGGTAATTGACGAGTTGACAGTTGTCATTTACGGTGATGTGAGTGGTGACGGTTTAATTGACGGCAATGACAGCGCAATAATATCTATGATTGCCGGCGGTATGCTTACCGTAAATGATATTTCAGCGGCACAGCGTTATGCCGCTGATGCAGACCATTCGGGATATGTGGATATTACGGATGCACAATTTGCGGCATTGGCGGGACTTTATAAGTCTACCGTAAATCAAAATATTTAATAGACAAATATAATAATTTGTGTTAAAATACAATCATTGAAAGAATTATACGGGAGTTGTAAAAAATGAAAAAGTTTGCAAACAGAGCGGTTGCGTTGGTACTTTGTATTACTGTACTTTTAAGTGTATTTTCGGTAAGCACATTCGCAATCGACAGCTATGAAGAATGGAAAACCTATTATCAGAATTATTCACAAACCGACGGTAATGTTCTTGTCTCTCCGGGCAGTGATGAAACTCAGCGAAATTTTTCATGGTATTCATCAAAGAAAAGCAAGGGTCCCCGTGTTCTTGTTTCCGAAGATGAAAATTTTTCTGAGTGTAAAGAGTTTAAGGGTACTTTCACACTTACCCCCGAAGGACTTAATGTTAACAAGGCTACCGTTACAGGTCTTGAAATTGGTAAGCGTTATTATTATAAGTGCCTTACAACAAAGAGCGAAAGCAAGGTTGGCACTATTGATACGGTAAGAGGTAACGATTTCAATGCATTGTATGTTACCGACATTCATGTCACATATAATGAAAAATGGTGCGAGAATCCTCTGATGGAAGAAAGCTATAATGTTGACAGACTTCTGACAGATGCCAATTCAAGGGGAAAACTTGACCTCGTTATTTCCGCAGGTGACCAGGGCTCTTACGGACTTCGTTCCGAATATATGAGCGTGCTTGCATCACCGCAGTGGGCAGATGTTCCGTTTGCTCTGTGTGCAGGAAACCACGACAGAAAAGGTTTTGATTATCTTTTCTTAAACAATAATCCCAACAAATATGACAAGGGTTCAAATTCTTTAATCGGTGCGGATTATTGGTATGTAAAGGGTAATGTACTCTTTATGGTATTTGACAGCAACAACTATTCCGCAAAAACACATTATGATTTTGCAAAAGCGGCAGTAGCGGCAAACCCGAATGTTAAGTGGAGAATTGCGGTAATGCACCAGGATATGTACGGTATTATGAGCGACAGCCGCCGTGAGGAATCCGTAAAATATATGCAGCCTATTTTCGGACCGATTTTTGACGGTTTGGGAATTGACCTTGTTTTATTGGGTCATACACATTATTATTCAGTATCAAATGTTATTTATGATGAACAGTCGGTTGAATCTACAGCGGGCAAAACCTCTATAACAGACCCCAAAGGTTCGGTTTATTTTGTAAGCGGTTCAATTAACCATCCGAGAACTTTCGGAGAGGAAGAAAAGCAGGATGCTCCGGATGTAGGTTACTGTTATTCTTCTGAAAATATTGTATATAATTATATAACTTTTACAAATGACAGTGTAACCGTTTCGGGATATGAATTAGGTGCAGACGAACCTTTCCACACATTCACAATTAACAAGACAACAAACAACGGCGGTCATCCTGTTTATAAGGATACATTTAAGGATAAGTTTGCAAGATATTGGTTTGAATTTATCGGCTTTTTTACAGAGTTCGGTGTCAAGGTAGGAAGATTATTCCAGACAATTGAAATTGTAAACAAGCAGAAATAATTTGTTTGTTTGGATTTAATAATTATACGGAGGTGAAAAGAATGTTAGCACAGATTCTCACTTTTGTTGAGCAGCTTTTAAATTTGCTCAAAGAATTTGATGCAGCCAATATTATTGGTCTTATCAAAGATTTTATTGCAGGTATTATGTAATAAGCAAAACTAAAACACGGTGCGAAAATTTGATTTTCGCACCGTGTTTTCTATATTTAAACCTTATAACATTTCTATAATTCTGCGGAGATTGTCATGACCGATTTTAACGCCCAGTTGCGGGTCTTCCAAGCCCTCAAATTCAATGCTTATATATCCGTCATAACCGCTTCTTTTCAAAGCTCTCAGACATTGTAAAACAGGAACATCTCCCTGTCCTGCGATAGCACCGCGCAGATAATTGCCGCCCCTTGACATAAAGAAGCCGTCTCCGGGATTTATACCGTTTCCGCTTCTTACATAGAAATCCTTAACATGGGCATGGAATGCATAGGGAGCCATTCTGCCTACCGCTGTAACGGGGTCTTCATCAGCACAAAGGAAATTACCGATATCAACAAGAGCGCCGAAGTTTTCATTGGCAACGGTGTTGACAAGCTTTTCCACTCTCAGGCTGTCCTGTGAAAAAAAGCCGTGATTTTCAACCATGGTTTTAATTCCTTTGGTTGCGGCATATTCTGTAACGGCACGGCAACCCTTGACAAGTCGAGGAAGTGCATCGTCAAAGCCCTTGTATGTACGGTCTTCCTTTGACTTATAACCGCCGGTTGCATCGTGACGCATAACCTTTACGCCTAAAATTTCGGCAATATCAACCTGTTCTTTAACTCTTGCGATTTCCTTATCTATATCACCGTCCGAACCGTTAAGAAAATCAGCAAATACTGTATATGCACAAATCGGCAAATTAATTTCTTTGGATTTTTGTAAAATCGCCTTTGCGTTTGAAATTCGTTCTTCACCCTCTCCGGGAAGGTCGGTAAACTCTATTGCATCAAGTCCGATTCTTTTAGATATATCCATCAAATCAAGGTTTGTTGTGTTTTCGTCAAGCAGTCGGCAAAGACTGTATGAGCTAACGGAAATTTTCATTTTGTTATCCTCCGATTAAGCCATTTTAGCTTTAAGAAAATTAACAGCAGTCCTGATATCTGCTTCCGGATTGTCACCGACTTCACGCTCAATGGTTAAGAAACCGTTGTAACCGATATCAGTAAGTGCGTTGAGATATTCTGTCCAGTTAACCTGACCTTCACCCAGGGGAACCTCGATAAACGATGGGTCGGATTCAACCAAATCTTCTGCAAGACCGTAAATAATTTCGGGATTCTTGTAATAAAGATTTTTTCCGTCCTTTGCATGGGTGTGTACTATGTACTTTTTAAGGTTATAAACAGCCTTTGCCGGGTCATCACCTGTAACCATAACAAGGTTTGCCGGGTCAAGGTTTACGCCGACACCGGTGGAATTTAAGCTGTCAAGAAATACCTTTAATGTAGCTGATGTTTCGGGACCTGTTTCAACGGCAAAATGTGCGCCGATGCTGTCAGCATAGCTTGCAAGTTCAAAACAGGCTTCCTGCATTACCTTGAATCTGTCGCAGGTAGTATCTTCGGGAACAACACCTATATGTGTTGTAACAACATCAGTACCCAATTCTTTTGCGAGGTCAATTATTACCTTTGAACGCTCAATCTTTTCGGGATTGCGGTCAGCAAACATAAATCCGCCGCCTCCCAAATCACCGCAAAGTGCGGAAATTACAAGACCGTTGTCGGCAACTAATTTTTTAAATTCATTACGAGCTTCTGTTGTAAGATTTTCGGGTGCCATATCGCCACGGGTAGCATAAACCTGAATACCCTGTGCACCAACCTCAGCCGCCTTTTTAACCGAAGTTTTTGTGTCGACTCTGAAAGAGTTGATGATAACACCTATTGGAAATTTGTTCATTTAAAACACCTCTGTTTCTGACAATACACTGCCATAATATTACCAATTAACTATAACTCAATTTCACAAAAAAGTCAAGGTTAATACCTGAAAAATTTAAATAATTGTGCATAAAAGGGATTGAAATTATACATAATAGTGGTATAATAAATATATAAATATTTTCGGAGGAATTAAAAATGGAAGTTAAAATTTTTGACAATGCCGAGCAAATCGGCGAAGCAATGGGACAGATTCTCGTTGATTATGTTAAGGAAAATCCCAAGGCTGTTTTAGGCTTTGCGACAGGTCTTTCTCCTGTTCCTACCTATAACAAGATGGTTAAGGAGTATGAAAAAGGCAATGTTTCCTACAAGGATGTTACAACCTTCAATCTTGACGAATACTATGACCTTCCCAAGCTTGATAAGAACAGTTTTTATATGTTTATGGTAGATAACCTTTTCGGTCGTGCAGATTTTAAAGATGAAAATATCAACTTCCTTGACGGTAATGTTAAGGATGTTGAAGCTGAAAGTGCAAGATATGCAGAAGCTATCAAGAACGCCGGCGGAATTGATATTCAGATTTTAGGTATCGGTACAAACGGTCATATCGGTTTCAATGAACCTGCTGATGAATTTACAGGCGAAGCATTTAAGGTTAAACTCACAGAAAGCACAATCAAATCAAATCAGAAATTCTTCGGTGATGTTCCCATGCCAAGATATGCAATGACCATGGGCATCGGTTCAATCATGAAAGCAAAGAAAATTGTTTTTGTTGCAACAGGCGAAGGCAAAGCAGATGCAGTTAAAGGTATGATAGAGGGCGAAGTTACTCCTCAGTGTCCCGCATCTATTCTCCAAAATCACGATGATGTGACAATCTTTATAGACAAGGCTGCTGCCTCCAAGCTCTCTTAAATTTCCATATTCGGCGAATAAATCCCCTATTTATGAACTTGATGTATCGGTATACTATCTGCGTGCAAAATAGGGGTTTCTTCATCCGAATATGGAAATTTATGTTCAAGGTATTGGCGAATAAATCCCCTGTTTATGAACTTGATGTATCGGTATACTATCTGTGTGCAAAATAGGGGTTTCTTCATCCGAATATGGAAATTTATGTTCAAGGTATTGGCGAA
>JAZUIT010000033.1:0-2333 GCA_045642385.1 Acutalibacteraceae bacterium | reverse complement strand
CTCCTCCGTAACGTCCTGCATACGCACGCTGTCATTCCACAGCGTTTCAAACCCGCGAAGATACGAAAGACTGTTCGGTGCTTCCATTCTGTTCACAAAGTTAATAATATTATTTCCCCTGTCACAGCCCAAATCAACCGTAGTAAAACCGTTCACAGGCAGATAAGTAAAAGTTTCCCCTGCAGTATCAACATTTACAAAACCGGAGTTCATAACATCTGAAGTTTTGTTTGACTTAAACTTTACCTTACTGCGAATCCAGTCGGCACACTCCTTGGCAATAGCCTTCTGCGTCAGCTCATTGCGGAGACGCACCTCAAATTCCGTGCCGTAAATACTCCGTTCACGGTTAAGTTTAGGAATAAAAAATTCACGCTTTTCCTTCATAGACGACGGAGTATCTGTCGTAAAAGTAGGCGACGTGAAAATAAAACGCAGCTCGTCAACACTCTCAAGCTGCTTTTTCAGCTCTTGATAGGCATAAATAGAAAAACAGGCAGCAGCAACAGACACCTTGCTGTGAGGTTTAATAGTTTCCACAAGGTCGTCGCGCACTATACTGACAACATTGTCAAAGGTTTTCATTTACTTCGCCTCATTTTGACGATTTTTTAATTCAAGATGCCGTTCCCACATATAAGTTACTAATGTAATTGTACTGCCAACTATGAGTTTTGCGTGTCTGGTTGATAAACCTTGAAAATTCGGCAATTTACCGTGTCCCGTGCCATAACTGTTTCGTAACATATCAATACTTGAAACAATTTGGCTTAATGAACCGAGTAATTTTCTTATTTCTTCAACGTCAACAACATTATCATTAACATTGTTTTTTGATAACTCAATTGTTTCAAAAACTTGGTGTGCTAATTTTGTAAGTTTTTCATTTTTTTCGTTGAATGCAACGTTACATTCCGTTAAAATCTCTTTACAGCAACTTTCAAACAAATCTTTTGCCTTGCCTATCGCATCCGCCGGATTTTCAGTTTGTGCTTTTAGCATCGCATCAATCTGTTGTTGCATATAAGGTGTTGAAAAAACTTCTTTCAGCTTTTTTACTGTGATTTCCGTAACATTCAATTCAACATTTGCTAAAATATCGTTGCACTTGGCATACAGAGATTTATAAGTATCATCACCACAAGGAGTTAATTCATTAGCGCAGTTAACCTCGTAATTTTTCAATAAATCCCTCAACAGCCTAAGCACAGTGTAGTCTGTTTCTTCACTCATAAATTTTGCTAACGATTTTCCTTTAGAGAGTTTATATTTATCACATAACCGTATTCCAATACTGTTATACGTAAATGTATCAAACTCATCTGTGCTGTTAAAACCTGCAACGTAACCAGAGCGATTTAATAGTTGGAGAAAATAATTCTTGTCAACAGCAGTTAAAGCCATTATTACAATACCTTTACGATTGTATCAGGGCTGTACGTCTTGAAAATCTGCTCACAGTTAATAGACGCGCTGTCATCTTCAAAACAGCTGTCTCTGAACTCTGCGTAATGCGGCTTAAGTTTTGCGATTTCCGTTATCACACTGTCAGTCAGTTTATCCTCAAAACAGGCGATGAGATAATTGTCCGCAACATCAAAAACCTTTGTGCCGCCGATTTTCCTTTCCTTAATCGGGCTTGAAAGCTCTATGCCAAGTTCAAGCATAACCTGAAACAGCAAATCCTCCGCCGTTCTGTCTTCCTTGACATTTTCAACAACGTCAAACATACCATGCTTTTCAGTCTCCGACGGAGAATAAAAGACCTCTTTCATATTCGATTTATCAAGCTTCAGCACGCGGAAGCCGATATCCAAATTCTCCGCTTCCGGATGCTCCTCAACAATTTTCTTTCCCGCTCTGCGAATACGCTCCTTGCCGATTTCACAGATATTTTTATACCCAGCCTTAAACGCTTCCGACTGTTCGTCACATTCCTCAGGTAGCTGCACCATAATAAACTTACGATTTCCGCCGTCTTCGGCATTCAGCTGCATAACAGCGTGTGCAGTAGTCGCGGAGCCTGAGAAGAAATCTAATATAATAGAATCATTATTTGCGATTCCACATATTCTTCTAATAAATGATAATTGCTTAGGATTATCAAAAGGAGTATTGAATTCTTGCATTAATGCATAATCCGGTCGTTGATCGTCTGACATAATTGATTTAGGTCTTTGTTCATTATAATCCGCAAGATACCTTTTAACTGTTGGTAAACTTCCATCTGTATGGAAATGAATTCTATTTTCTTTAACTAATTCATTCAACTTTTCTTCGTTGTGCCTATAACCACCTGGGGGGACATTATCAAATTGTTTAGTCAAAGGATT
>JAZUIT010000032.1:0-9291 GCA_045642385.1 Acutalibacteraceae bacterium | reverse complement strand
GAACAAATTGCAGAATACGGCTTCAAGGGCGTCAAAATTCACCCTCAGGCTCAGGATATAAAAATTGACGGTGACAGAGCTTTCAGAGCGTATAAAAAATGTGAAGAATTAGGTTTGTTTATTTCTTTTCATTCGGGTATTCATTGGAACAGACTCGCAAACAGCAAGGTTGAATTATTTGACGAAGTGGCTTACAACTTCCCGAAATTAAGCTTTTCTATGGAGCATGTGGGCGGTTACAGCTATTTCAATGAAGCACTTGCGGTTATGGTGAATAACAAAAGACGAACGGATGCAAAGATTTATGCCGGCTGGACTACAATTAAGGATAGCCGTGGTGCATGGTCATTGGATAACGAAAAGCTCTATACTTTACTTAAACAAACCGGTGACGATTGCAGTATTTTCGGACTTGATTTCCCATACAATAATGTTGACTACACCAAAGAAGCAATAGAAAGAATAAGGAATCTCGACATTATCGATGAAGTTAAGGACAAGATTTTAGGACAAAATCTCGCAAATGCATTGGGAATTACATTATAATTTGACAAACAAAAAAGCACCGGTACCATTTGAACAAGTCCAGTAAAAACGGACAATAGAAAAAAACACCCTCCTATGGTATAATGAAGAAAATACCATAGGAGGAATTTTTATGCCCAGAAGTTATAGGCACATACAAGAATATGAGAAAGAAATAATAGAATTAACAGAACAGGGATTGACGCACCGAGAAGTCGGAGAACGGTTAGGGTTCAGTCAAAAGCAAATAAAAGAATTTATTGGAAGATACCATATAAAACAAAGGAAGCTCGCAGCGGGAATGTCAATAAGGAAGAAAGGCAGACCGCCGAAAGACAGCATTGCAACAGAAACCGATAAAATGGCGGAACTGAAATATATCCTTGCAAGAAAAGAAGCAAAGATAAAAGCATTGGAAATGGAGAATGAATTGATGCGGGATTTTCTCTCGCTCACCGGGAAGGAGTGAGGACATCGGCAAAATATAGAGTGATTTACAGGCACCGAGAAAAATACGGAATAAGTGAAATGTGCCGATTCTTCAAAGTATCAAGAAGCGGATATTATGATTATGTCAAAAGAATGGATATCCCTGCAAAGGATCTTCCGTTGGCGGAAAAGATAAGAGAATGTCAGACGAGTGTCAAGCAAACATACGGGTACAGAAGGATCTGGATATGGCTTGAAAAACAAGGAATACATCACAATCCCAAAACAGTGTTAAGAGTGATGCAGAAATATAATATGTTATCTGTGATAAGACGAAAAAGATATCAGAAATACGGAGAAGGACTTCACAGATACAAAAATTTGCTGAACAGAGATTTCCATGCAGACAGACCAAATCAAAAATGGGTTACGGATATCTCATATATCCGAACAAATCAAGGCTTCCTGTACCTGTCAATCATCAGGGATTTGTATGACAACAGTATTGTGGCTTACAAGACCGGCACCGAGCAAAACATAAATCTTGTTCTATCTACAATACGTGCAGCTAAGAGAAAGGAAAAGGTCACCGCAGAGTTGCAGCTCCACAGTGACCAAGGCTTTCAATACACTTCGCATCCGTATTTCAAGCTAACTCAATCATACGGTATTACGCCTTCAATGTCAAGACGTGGAAATCCGTATGACAATGCTTTAGCGGAAAATTTCTTTTCTATCCTCAAAACCGAGTGTATTTATCGCCAAAAACTCAAAACCTATGAGGAGGCTCGCCTCCTCATAGATGAATACATACAGTCCTATAACTACGAAAGAATCCAGATAAAAACAAAACTGACTCCGATGGAATTTCGGAATCAGTTTGTTGCTTAAAATTTAATAGTTATACCTTGGGGGAGTGTTTTTTTGTACTGTCCGTACAAAATGGAGCACTTCAATTTCAGTACTGATGCTTTTTTATTCAGTTAGAAGTGAGGAGTTATGAATTGAGGGTGGGCAAGCCCACACCCATTATAAATATTTCATCAAGCTTTTATCTTATTTTTGTATAAAGCAAGTACAAATTCACTAACCTGTATTTCACCATATAAACCGTTAATTTTAATCCCAAATTCACATCCGGGATTTTGAAATTTTTGAATAATGCCCTTACTTCCTCATTATTCATAATTTCTTTTATGGTTTTTTTCTTAAACTTTTTGTCTTCGTTTGAGCCTAAAACATTTCCCATAGCCGAAAATACAAAATATAACAAATTGATTTTAATTTGCCTTGAAAAATCAAATTCTTTATCTTTGCCGAAATACTCTTTAAGTCGGTGATTTATTTCAAGATAGTGATTCCACTTTTCCGGTCTGTACGACTGAGAAGTGGAATTTTCATTCAGTCTGTAATTATAGAAACAACTGTCTTTCATATAATAAAATCCGTTACAATTATACAAAAGCTTCGGACCCATCAAAGCATCCTCACAGTAATGTATATCTTCATCATAAAGAATATTATTATCTTCAAATACACATCGCTTTGTCATCATTACACAATTTGAAATAGTTATGGGAAATTCTATATTTTCAAACATAATCAGGGACGGAAAAAGTTCTTTTTCTATTTTTTTTCTGTCGTAATATCCGCCCTCGACCGGTTGTGTGATTTTATATTCCCGTTTTCCCCTTTTCATTATGTCGCACATAACAATATCGCAATTATATTCAACCGCTTTGCTGTACATAGCTTCAAGCATTTCCGGCTCAATCCAGTCATCACAGTCAATAAAGGAAAGATATTCGCCTTTTGCAATTTTTATTCCCGTGTTTCTTGCGGATGCCGCTCTGCCGTTTTCCTTATGTATTACAACAATTCTGCTGTCTTTCTCAGCATATTCATCACAGATTTGAGGAGCCGAATCCGTTGAACCGTCATCTACCAAAATAAGCTCAAAATCCTTAAATGTGGAATTGAGAATACTTTCAAAGCATTTATTGAGATATTTTTCGTTATTGTGTACGGGAACAATTACACTTATCATAATATCACCTGTTAAAAAAGGCTGTCACACCAAAGCGGACAGCCTATTATTTTACTATTAATTTAATCAAGCTTTACCGGCACAACCGAGAACAGTTTCAATCTTATGAGTAACCATGCCCTCAATTGCATCACGGGCAGGAGCAAGATACTGACGGGGGTCAAAGTGTGACGGATTTTCTGCAAGATACTTACGAACAGCCGCTGTCATAGCAAGACGAAGGTCGGAGTCGATATTAATCTTACAAACAGCCATACCTGCGGCTTCTCTGAGCATTTCCTCGGGAATACCGATAGCATCGGGCATTGCACCGCCGTACTTGTTGATTTCTTCAACAAATTCAGGAATAACAGAGCTTGCACCGTGTAAAACTATCGGGAAATTGGGAAGCAATTTACCGACTTCTTCAAGAATATCAAAGCGAAGCTGGGGCTTCTGACCGGGTTTAAATTTATATGCGCCGTGGCTTGTTCCGATTGCGATAGCAAGAGAATCAACACCTGTGCGTGTTACAAAATCCTGAACCTGCTCGGGCTTTGTATAGCTTTCGTTACCTGATTCAACAACAACCTCATCTTCAACACCGGCAAGTGTTCCGAGTTCGCCCTCAACAACTACGCCGTGAGCGTGAGCATATTCAACAACCTTTTTGGTTACTGCAATATTTTCTTCATAAGGAAGGCTTGAACCGTCAATCATAACGGAAGTAAAGCCGCCGTCGATACAGCTCTTACAGGTTTCAAAATCAGGACCGTGGTCAAGGTGAAGTGCAATAGGAAGACCTGTTTCTTCTACTGCTGCTTCAACAAGCTTTGTAAGATAAGTATGGTTAGCATACTTTCTTGCACCCTTGGAAACTTGAAGAATCAAAGGTGCATTAAGCTTCTTTGCAGCACCGACGATACCCTGGATAATTTCCATATTGTTTACATTGAATGCACCGATGGCGTAACCGCCCTTATATGCATCCTCAAACATCTTTTTAGTTGTTACTAATGGCATTTTTATCACTCCTTAAACTTTTACACTCCATATTTTACCACATAAAGATTTTTTTTTCAACACCTTTTTTCTATTATTTGTTAACCTTTGCTCAGATATTCCGTATTTCAATATCTTTTATCAGAACATCTGTAATTCTTTTTGAAAGCAAATCTTTTGTTTCCGAGTGTATCATTTCGTTTTTATCACCTGCTATGGTTATTTTTTATTATTAAAGAAAACAGTTTTTCAATTCCGTTTACGATTAACTTCAACACAGCTGCCGAAACCAGAATAGAGATAACGAACAACAAAGTTGAAATCCAAATATTAAACTTACCGTTATACAAATTGATAGCATTGCTATCCAAGCAGAATAAACCATGAACTAAATATATATTAAAAGACTCCTTATCTAAATACTTACAAATTTTTAAATCTGCCAACTTATCAAATCTGTTTTTATATCGTTCTCCTAAAAAAACGAAAAACACAAAAATACACAAAGCTAACGCTATATGACTAACAGATGTATAAGATACATATATCATATTGCCGTCAAAAGGTTTCATAAGAATTAAACGCAAAATTTGAAAAATTAAACCTCCGCTCATTAAACAAACTAATTTGGAAACATTCATATTTTTAAAATAGCATAAATAATCAGAAAGAACAAATCCGATATAAAATGTCACAAAATAAAACAGAATTATACAGGTTGTAACCTGAACAATATATGCTATAACACAACAACAAGCAATACTGAAAATATCAATTTTGATTTTGTTGTCATTATCTTTAAGTTTTTCTCTGATTTTTCCAAAAAGCGGAACAAATAAATAACATAACATAATTACGGTAGTAAACCATAGTGGACCTAAATTGGTAATTTCTGTCATAATATCGACACACTGTTTCCATGCAATGTGCTGTAATCCCTGTAAATTCAATAGATATGATATTTGAGTTTTCAACGGTATAGTCATATTGAAACAAAATTTCAATATGAGTAAATCAACTATTACCACAACAAGTACCGGAAGATGTATTTTTTTTATTCGCTTACCATACCAAACAAGAAACCCTTTTGCCGTTACTATTTTCTTATTTCCATATAAAAAACCTGAAATTAACAAAAAAACATATACACCCACATTGAACACATTGCCTAACTTCGTATAACCGGGAATAAAAGTGTAGTAACCTATGATATGACATAAAACTATCATAAACATACTAATAATTCTTAAAATGCTAATTTCATTTCTTCTTTTTTCCATTTTAAATTCCTTCTCTTTTAAAAGCAAAATATTTGTTTTGTCCAATCTGCTTACAGATAATTACACATTATTAAAAATTAAGTTTATTGAAAATAAACTCTATAATCCGGCAGATAATCATCATAAAACATACTTACTTTATAATTTCATCTATCGTGGAAACGGTGACAAATGCCGCCTCCTCGTAATCTTTGATATGCTCTCTTAACTGCTGTAATTCAAGATAATTCACATAGCAAATCAAGGTTTTATTTTCTCCGTTTATCATTCCGTAAGAATCCATAATGGTACAGGTTTTATGTAAATCCTTACGGATTTTATTTGCAATATCATCGGGATTTTTCGTGATAATTTTAACCTGCTTTACGGCTTCAAATCTATCTGTAAAGTGGTCAATAACAGCCGTTGCCACAACATAAACCAGTAAACTTGACAAAGCGCTGTCCCTGTCAATAAAAATAAATACCACCAGATAAACACAGGCATTAAAGCCGATTAAAAATCCCGTCAGGCTATGGGTTTTTCCGAATTTTTCCGATATAAATTTAACAATAATATTTGCTAAAATTTCCGAACCGTCAATACAACCTCCCAAACGCAGAATAACCGACAGTCCCACACCTAAAATTGCACCACCGAACGCAACCGCCAAATAAGGCTCGGTATTCAACTCAAACGGTATTCTCTCAAACAACGCAAGACCTGCCATATATGCCGCCGAACCTACCGCCGCTTTAAAAAAGAAAATTTTTCCTAAGTAAAATCCGCCTAAAATAAGGAACGGAAAAAACACGCAAAGCACACAAACAGGGAGCGAAAAACCGGTAAATTTACTGATAATAATTGCCACACCGGCTGTACCGTAATCTATGGCATCATTAGGTATCAGTATGCAGGCAACCGAAAAGCTTGCAAGCAATGCACCGAGTACTATTAAAGAAAATGATACTATTCTTTTAATTATCATAATGACCTCATTTTAAATTGTTATGAAGTGTATTTTTGTCAAGCATACCGATTTTTCCCGAAACATTCAACATTTCCAATAACAGCATCATCATATCTCCCGATGTCTGGAAAAAATCAAATATCATATCAATGGCAAGTGCAATTGCCAAAGCATTTGACGGTATACCTAATTGCAAAAAAATCATGGTGTATGTTGCCGCCGCACCACCGGGAATAGGCGGTGTCGCCACAGCGGAAATTGCGGCAATTACCACGGCGGAAATTATCCAGCTTACCGAAACATTTATACCGTATTTTGATGCAAAAAAGAAACACAAAAGCACATAGTAAAGTGCGGAAACCGATTTAAAAACCACCTGTCCGAAAGGTATTCCGAAAGCTGAAAAAGCCTTGTTTATTCCTAATTTTTTCTGTGCAATTTTCATATTTGAGTCAAATGTTGCCGCTGAGGATGCGGTTGTAACCGCTATTAAATAAGACGGCAAGCAGACCTTTAATAATTTAAAAGGACTTACCTTTCTTTTTGCTGAAACATACAGTAAGAACCCTGAAATCAATAACAAATATGCAACTAAATAAGTTACTGCAAAACGACCTATTCCGAAAAAAACTTTCAGACTGTCATTCCATATTATTCTCAGCAAAACCACGAACACGAAATATGGAACTAATTTTGAAATTGTGTTCATTAAAAATGAAACTATGTAGTTTATCTGCTCCACCGCCGTTGCTACAGCTCTTGTGCGTTGTCCTAAGAATATCAATGCAAGTCCGATAATAAATCCCAAGAGAATAATCTGCAATGTATTACCCTCGACAAAGGGTGAAAAAACATTTGACGGAAAAATATCCAATATCATCGAAAAAATCTTATTAAGCTGAGATGTTTGGGATGAAGTTAACGAAATTGCAGGTCCCAGCAACGGATAAAACAGGGAACCTAATGCAGAAAAAGCAAAAACCACCCCGAAAAAACTAAGCATCAATTTTTTACCCACTACGCCCAAGGTATACACATCTCCGATACCGTAAACACCCCATGCCACGGATAAAAATATCATAGGTCCCGCAATGCAGGAAAGTATCTTGAATACCGTATCTTCAATTGGTGAAATAATATTTTCCGAAAGAATATTTATTGTGTCGGGATTTAATATATTTTTAAATAATACACCCAACACAACGGCAGAAGCAACAATCAGAAGTAACACAACAATCTGATTTAACTGCCTTTTCCTGATATTAAATGTAAGAATGTTTTTACCCTTGCTGTATGTAAAAGCGGGAACAAGCCCGATATTGACAAGCATAGAATTTTCGCTGTTACCGTAGTTTTCTTCATCGCTGTTATACGGATTACATCTTTCACCCTCGGCGCTTATCTGAAAATAAGGCTTAAAAAATTTTTTTGATGTTTCAACGGTAATTTCTGTCCCCTCACCTAAATTATCAAGCCATATTCTCAAAGATTCCTCTATGGAAAGACGGTTACGGAGCATTACTTTCCTGTCAGTTTTGTACAGAGTACAAATATCTTCAACTGTTTCCGATACTTCGTCTATTGTATTCGGACAGAGTTTATAGACGGTTTTCTTCGTTAAAAGCTTTGACAACTGAACACCTCCGAAAATTACCTTCTTACCGAAATATTATTATCTGCAAGATAATCTTTAAGATCTGAAATAGGTATTTCATTGAAATGGAACAAAGATGCCGCCAGCACCGCATCCGCTTTACCCTCAGTCAAGACATCATAGAAATGTGATTTTGCACCTGCACCGCCGGAAGCAATTACCGGAACACTTACAACCTCCGAAACACTCCTTGTAAGCTCTATATCATAGCCCTTTTTCTGACCGTCACAGTCCATACTTGTGAGCAAAATTTCACCGGCTCCCAAATCGGTCGCCTGCTTTGCCCATTTAACCGCATCTATTCCGGTGGGTATTCTGCCGCCGCTTAAATATACTTCAAAATATCCTGCCGGATTTCTTTTTGCATCAATGGCACAAACAACACATTGACTGCCGAATTTGTATGCCGCATCGCTGATAAGTTTGGGATTTTTCACCGCCGCAGAATTGACGGAAACCTTGTCCGCACCGGCTCGTAATAATTGAGTAAAATCATCAACCGACTTTACCCCTCCCCCGACAGTAAAGGGAATAAAGATTGACTCCGCAACCTTTTTTACAATGTCAATCATTGTGCCTCTGCCCTCGTAGGTTGCTGTAATATCAAGCAAAGTTAATTCATCCGCACCTTTTTTGTCATAAGCTACTGCACACTCAACCGGGTCACCTGCATCACGGAGATTCACAAAGCTTACGCCCTTAACAACTCTGCCGTTTTTAATATCAAGACATGGAATAATTCTTTTAGCGTACATTGTTTTCACCTCCGCATAAGCTTACAAAATTACGAAGCATTTTTATACCCACATCACCGCTTTTTTCAGGATGAAACTGAGCCGCAAAAACATTATCCTTTGCGATTGAAGCATGAATATTAACAGAATAATCCGTTGTTGAAGAAACAATTTCCCTGTCCTCAGCTTCAAGATAAAAAGAATGTACAAAATACACATAGGAATTATCGGGAATACCTTTAAACAGCGGATTGTCTTTCACAATTTTTATGGAGTTCCAACCCATGTGAGGAACCTTCAAGCCGTTACCGGGAATTTTATGTATTCTGCCTTTGAAAAGCTTTAAGCCCTCAACGCCGGGAGCTTCATCGGAACCCTCAAACAACAAATGCAGTCCCAGGCAAATTCCCAAAAAAGGCTTTCCGCTTAATGCGGCTTTCTTTGTTGTTTCGATAAGATTACTCTTTCGCATACAATCCATAGCATCACCGAACGCACCAACACCCGGCAAAACAACACCGTCCGACTTTTCTATAATATCAGGGTCAGCAGTAATAATATTTTCTGCCCCGATAAAATCAAATGCCTTCTTAACACTCATCAAATTTCCGGCACCGTAATCAATAATCGCTATCATAAAAATACCACCTAAAACAATATACTATGTTATTTTATCATAAATTCCCAAAAAA
>JAZUIT010000031.1:0-2105 GCA_045642385.1 Acutalibacteraceae bacterium | reverse complement strand
TCTCTACCGTTGGGATAACAAGGCTGTCCGTGATGCCCCGCGCAAGGAGCATGACCATGCCATGGACGATATAAGATATTTCGTGACTACGGTGTTGGCGGCACCGGACAGCTCTTTCTTTTCAATGGTTGTGGAAAGAGGCTAATTCAATGTGCGTTTGACAGTTAGGAGCTTCTATTAGTGAGGAGTGAGGAGTTAGGAGTTAGGAGTTAAGGGTGGGTTTCACCCACACCCATTGTAAAGTTTTTGAAAGAAAACAGATAACATTCAACACTCAACATTCCACATTGAGAAGTGGATTGCCACGCTTACGCTCACAATGACAATTTATTAATCGGGTGTGGGTGAAACCCACCCTCAATTATTCATCATTAATTATTAATTATTCATTAATAAAATGAAAGGAGGTAGGCTTTGAAGCTTACAAAAAGAAAAAATCGGGACACGGTTTCCGTACTTCAAACATCAAAGAAAAACACACATCCTTTTTCTGTACTGGACAGATATGTTCCCGTATCTTCCACGGAGCTTAACCTGTATTCATCTTTAAGAGAAGCGGTTCCGCTCATTGATGCCGCTATTTTGAAGCTTGTAAGAATTACAGGCGGTTTCAAGGTGGAAAGTTCAAACAGAAAAGCAACTAAGGAGCTGACGGACTTCTTCCGCACCGTCAAGGTGGGTGGCAATCAATGGGGTATCGAGGCTTTTATTTCAACCTATTTCGAACAGCTTCTCACATACGGGACAGCGGTCGGTGAGGTTATTGTTTCAAACGGAAAGCCTGTTGCGCTTTACAATGCTTCTCTTAACGACATAGAGCTGAAAAGAGCGGATAACGGTCTTGATATTGATATTTATACTACTCAATCCGGTGTTCCGCAGAAAATCAAGTACCCTGAGCTTGTTCTGTTTTCGGTCTTGAACCCCGAACCGGGACATTTGGAGGGTAGCTCAATGCTTAAAGGTTTACCCTTTGTCAGCTCGGTGCTGTTAAAGATTATCAATACCATAGGTGTGAACTGGGAAAGGGTCGGTAATGTACGCTTTGCCGTTACATACAAGCCTCAGAACGATGTTATGGACAAGGCTTTTGCCAAAGACCGTGCCATGCAGATAGCAGATGAATGGGGACACGCCATGGAAAGCGGGTCTGTTAAAGACTTTGTTGCTGTCGGTGATGTGGATATCAAGGTTATAGGTGCCGATAATCAGATACTTGATTCCGAGGTCCCCGTAAGGCAGATGTTAGAACAGATTGTGGGTAAAACCGGTTTGCCGCCGTTTATGTTAGGTCTTTCATGGTCAACAACGGAAAGAATGTCATCACAGCAGGCGGATGCCCTTACAAGCGAGCTGGAGGCTTACAGGAGAATACTTACCCCCATAATCGAAAAAATCGCAAATTTGTTTTTGCGTTTAAACGGTTATGAGCCGGATGCATTTGTAGAGTGGGATGATATTACGCTTCAGGATTATGTTGAGTTGAGCCGTTCAAGGCTTTACGATGCACAGGCGGATGCTTTGCTCACACAAAATAACATTACACCTAAGGAGGTTGATGGAGAATGAACGGAATTGTAAATGTTGAAATTACAGAAGATGAATTGCAGCTTATTAACAGCTTCACTAAAAAAGAAATGAAAAAAGAGGACATTTTTACTTTTACCGTAATTCTTTGCGACAATGAAATTGACAGAGATTTTGAAAGGTTTGACAATGACTCTTTAACCGAGCTTTCAAAGCTGTTTGTCGGCAAAACGGGAATTTTTGACCACAGCATGAAAAGCGGTGACCAGGTTGCGAGAATTTATGCCACAGAGGTTTTCACAGATGAAAACAAACGAAATTCGTTAAATGAAAAATATACCTGCGTCAAGGCAAAATGCTATATGCCGAGAACAGAGAAAAACAGAGATTTAATTGAGGAAATTGAAGCCGGTATTAAAAAGGAAGTCAGCGTAAGCTGTTCTGTAAGCGAGGTTATTTGTTCCGTCTGTAAAACGGACTTGCGGCAGGGCTACTGTGAGCATATTAAGGGGAAAATTTACGGCGGCGAAGTCTGCCACAGTATACTGAAACATCCCAATGATGCTTATGAATGGAGC
>JAZUIT010000030.1:0-1724 GCA_045642385.1 Acutalibacteraceae bacterium | reverse complement strand
CTTTCGGGATGTTCAGCAAATAACAGCGTAACTGCGAACTCAGGTGCCGCATCTGCTACATCTGTTGCCGACAGAAATGAAACAGACTATACGCTTGATCAGGTTGTAATTTTAAGCCGTCATAATATTCGCTCTCCGCTTTCCGATGAGGGCTCTGTTTTAGCATCCGTTACACCGAATAAGTGGTTTGACTGGACGTCAGGCAAAAGTGAGCTTTCACTTCGCGGAGGTGTGCTTGAAACCGAAATGGGACAGTATTTCAGAAAATATCTTGTAAGTAAGGAATTTATGCCGGAAAATTGGGAACCAACCGATCGGGAAGTTCGTATTTATTCAAATTCATTGCAGAGAACCATTGCAACTGCAAATTATTTTAAATCCGCCTTTTTGCCGGTAAAAAATATTAAGACTGAATACCATGAAACAATCGGTGAAATGGATCCTGTTTTTAATCCTCAATTTACATTTATGAGTGAAGCATTTAAAAAACAGGCATTAATTGAAATAGAAAAAATGGGTGGCGACAAAGGATTAGCCGGCATCACCGAAAAGCTTTCTGAAAATTATAAGACCTTGGAAAAAGTTATTGATTTTGAAAATTCACAATATGCAAAGGATAACAATATTACAAGCTTTGGCTTAGATGCTCCTGAGATTAAGTTTGAAATATACAAGGAGCCGTATATGGAAGGTACCCTTGATCTGACCCACTCCATAAGTGATGCTCTTGTTTTGCAAAATTATGAAGAAAGCGGCTCGATAGACGGCTCTTTCGGAACAAAATTAACCTTTGAACAATGGAAACAGATTGCAGAAATTACAGATGTATATGAAAGAACTCTTTTTGCTACACCGTCTATTTCCGTAAATGTTGCTAATCCGATGCTTAAAGAAATGAAAAACGAGTTGAATAAACAGGGCAGAAAAGTATCATATTTGTGTGGTCACGATTCAAATATTTTAACTGTATTAGTTGCCCTTGGTGTAGAACAATACAATCTTCCCGGTGCAATTTCGTTGGATACTCCCATAGGTTGTAAACTGGTAATTCAAAAATGGACAGGTAAAGATCAAAAGACCTATGCCAGCGTTGATTTGATTTATCAAAATGTGGATCAGCTTCAAAAATGCACTATGCTTGATATGAATAATCCGCCTGCGGTTTATTCTTTATCATTCAAAGGTATCGAAAAAAATGCAGACGGTTTCTATAAATATGACGATTTAATTGCCCTTTTTGACAAGGCAATTAAAGCCTATGACAATTTGCCGAAAGATTAATTCACATATAATTAAAACAGCTGTGAAAAACTTTGCGTTTTCACAGCTGTTTTTAGTTATTTTATAAACAACAATGCAATCAGCCAAAGAACAATCAGGTGAAGCGGATAAATAATGTAAAACAAATATTTTAAACTCAATCCTCTTTTACCGTTATAGCATCGAACAAGCGGAACTGCCATAAATGTTCCGAGTTCAAAATAAGAAACTGATGTAAGCAACGCACATCCCGAATAAAATGATTTGGTTTTATTTTCACGCAACAAATACATTAAAGCAACAGCTATAATTCCGTTTACTCTGTAATCACAGTCAAAAAGGAAAGTAATGAAAGCCATAAATGTGACAGCAAGTATACATAAATTTATTCGTTCAATCTGTTCGTGAGATAGTTTTCTGCAAACAAAAAGATATGCAAGCACGAGTATTCCGGAACATATACT
>JAZUIT010000029.1:0-8859 GCA_045642385.1 Acutalibacteraceae bacterium | reverse complement strand
TGGATATGATAGAATTTTGCCGGTGTTGAAAAACACCCTTAAAGGCAACCATATACGGATAGGCGGTTACAATCTCGCCCTCAGAAATGGGGGTGGTTGCATGGAATATCTTGCAATGATTATCATAATACTGATATTTGCCACAGGATACATAATTGCAATAAAAAAGAAATAACCGCCCCTTCGTCCAAAAAGTAGCGGTTATTCTTTAACTGTTTTTTTGAGGGCGTAACCGTCTATCGGTTGCCTTTCTGTTATTATTATAGCACAAAATGTCGTTTTGTCAACAAAAAATTTATTGATATGTGACAGGTGACGCAGGGGGTGGTACCCTGTGTCAGTTAGGAGCTTCGGACAAAAACATTCAACACTCAACATTTTTTAAAATAATACTTGAAAATAATGCACTAATGTGATATAATTTCACAAAAGACGAGAAATGTGTCAGAATTTGTCGAAAAATTGAAAGGAAGGATTATAAAATGATTAAAATTTTCAGGCAGGTTGAAAAATTACCGGAGGTTGTTATGTGTGCGGTAAAGCTGGAAAACGGTGTGGTAATTCATCTGAGAACGGACGGCTCTGCTTTTGGTGACGACGGGAATACTTATTATGTTGTCTATCAAAATGACAGGCACGGCGATTGCAGGGTTATAGGTTACAGTAAGGATATTGATAAGCCGTTAGAGTTAGAGCAGGACAGATGTCCGCAAATATGAGGGATAATACAAATAAGGTGTATAAGCCGTTATGCGGCTCATACACCTGTTTTTCGGACATTTTATCATACAGTCGGTCAGCGGTTTTTGCTGTTGTATTATTTTTCCGACAAGATTTTTGCAAGCTCATCCATAAATGTGTTGATATCCTTAAACTGTCTGTAAACGGAAGCAAATCTTACATACGCTACCTCGTCCACATCCTTTAACTTTTCCATTGCAAGCTCGCCGATATAATCGGTTGTGATTTCTCTGTCAAGAGAATTTTGCAGGTTGGTTTCTATTTCGTCAACAATCTTTTCCAATGTATCAATTGATACAGGTCTTTTTTCACAGGATTTCAGCATACCGTTCAAAAGCTTTTCACGGTTAAATACTTCTCTCGACTTATCCTTTTTGACAACGATAACAGGCACGCTTTCTATAATTTCATAGGTTGTAAAACGCTTACCGCACTGCATACACTCACGGCGGCGGCGTATTCTTTCACCCTCATCAGTTGGGCGTGAATCTATAACCTTGCTTTCCTCATAACCGCAAAAAGGACATTTCATAAAAACAACTCCTAAAACAATATATTTAATTTTAGCATTATATTAAAAAAAATGCAACACTTTTTATTTTATAAACAGGTATTTTTTAATATTTTCCCGTGTGATATTGAAAAATTTACTAAAATATGATAGCATTAATTTATTAAGCCTGAAAGGATAATTTATGAATAAGCTATTTAGAAAAATTTTGTGTTTAGTTTTATCAATATTAATTGCCGGTTTTGCGCTCTGCATTAATTCATTTGCTGCGGGCAGGGATAACCGGATACTTTGGGGTACTCAAAATTCACGAGGTACCTGGAGCGGTCAGGATAATTTTGATTTTCGGAATATGTATATTGATTTTTTTAATTCCACCACAATCGGAAGTACCTTGAAAAATGCCGTAAATTCCGAATATGTAATTTCCGACAATTATTTCAACCTGTTGACCAACGGTATGAGCAATACCGTTTGGAGCTATCTTAATGATGTGCGTCATTCCCACTGGGGTGGCTCCTGTTACGGTATGTCTGCTGCCGCATCACTTTTTAAAACGGGTAAGCTTACCCCGTCATATTACACAAAAAATGCACAGGTTGCAAATGACCTTGATACCCCGGCGTTTAACAAAAATGTACGGGATATCATAAACTTTTATCAGCTTTCAAGCAGTTTGCCAGATATTCAGAATTATTACGACACATATTTTTTAAACGGCAAGAACAGAGCTTCTCTGTTAAAAAAGCTGGTTACCGAAGCACAGAAAGTTAAAAGCGGCGGTATGCCCGTTGTTGTTTCTTATGCATATCTGTCAAATGATGTTGACAGTAACGGCGTGCGTATCGAAAACGGTCATGCGATTTTAGCCTATGATGTTGTAAACGGCAGCTTTAAATTCGGTAATGCTTCTTATGCTTATAAAATTTCAATACTTGACCCGAATTATAAAGAGCCGAAATATATGTACATAAATTCTGCTTTTTTCGACTGGGATTATGAGGGCTTGTACGAAGACGGGGACATAAAAAAGCCCTATGTATATTCAGGGAAAAAAGAAATTTTCGGCGTTTTTTCATCTGAAAAGACCATTGAATTAATCAATCCCGAAACAGGTAAAAGCAACATAAATTATAAAAACTTTGTTTCAAATTATGCGTATGATTCATTGGGCTTTTCAAATGTATATCTTCTTGATGGAACAGGTGTCGGCTTAAAAAAGACCTATAATTGCGTCGGGACAACCAATTCAATTATACCCGACAAAAGCTTATATAAATTTATGGCAAAGGATGCGAAAAAAAGTATAAGCTCATATTTGTTATTGAAAAATTGCTATGCCGTAGTTATTGCCGACAACTGTAAATATTTTACGGTTACAAATTCAGGTAATGCGGACTTTTCTGCCGACAATGCGAGTTGTAATTTACAGCTTACTTATAATAAAAAAATCCCGTGCCTTGATACATTTGAATTTGAAATTGCGGGAAATAAAGTGAGTAAATATACGGTCACCGCAACAAATAACGGTCTTTTGATTTCGGGAAACAATCTGAAAAACACCACGGTTACAGCAAACAACCGCACCGAAATAGATGAGCTTACTTTTAAAACGAAAAATAACAGTGTTTTAATCCGTGACATTGATGCGGACACGGTGGGTGCATTTGTTGACGAAAATTCTGACGGTGTTTATGAAACTCAAATCACCGAAAGCATCGACCTTACTAAATCAAAAATTGTAATTTTCTTTGAGAGAATAGGTCTGTTTTTCAGATATTTATTTAAATAATCAATACTTAATAAACAGGCTTTTAAATTCCGTGTCATTTAATTTTGAAACATCGTTTTCGCTCAAACCAAATGAACGATTCGTGGACGAGTCGTGGCACGATTCTTCATTGTCATTGTCATTGTCATTCTCATTGTCATTGTCATTGTCTTTGTCATTGTAATTGTAATTGTCATTGTTATTGTCTTTGTTTTTGTCATTGTCATTGAGCAGCGACATAATTTTTTTCACAGTTTCATTCAGGTGAGGACAATTTGACAATGAATCATAAACATATTTCAACAAGGACATATCTTTTATGTCATTGATGTCCCGTTTTAAACAGTCTTCAACAGGCTTGCCGCCCTTGACGATACTGTATTTCAGATAATTCCGAATTGCGATTTCGTGTGTTTCCTCCGAATACTTAATAATGTTGTAGTTATTTTGAAATTTTTCTATTAACTGTTCGACTTTTTCCGTTGAATATCCGATTTCAAAAGCAATATTTTTTATGTTGATTTTGTAAATTCCCAATTGTGAAGTATGTGGATTTGTCAGCAGATACAGAAAAAACAGTTTATCGTCGGGCGTGAAATTATCGACAACCTTGTCATCTGTCCAGAACTGTGTATCAACTACTCTGCGTATTTTTTTCATAAAATATACCTCCGTATGTTTAATTGCTTTTTGAGTAACATACTCCTCTATATATACCTCGAAAAAGGCATATTTTATCGAAAATCGGTATAAAAATTTAAAAGCAGTGCAATTGTTTACAAAATATTTACAGATTTACCGACAGCACAAATTTGAAACAGGTTTTTAATAAACAAAAAATCCCGCTCTGTTTTTTACAGAGTAGGATTTTTTTAATATCAGGGATTTAATTTTTAATGTCTGAAACCAAATTATCAATTATTCCCAAGTCCCATGCAAGCGTTGAGAGAATATATTTATTGCGTATGTCCTTTGTTGCGAGGAATGTCACGGGAATTATTGAACTGTCAAGACCTATTTACTCAACGGCTACGGGGATTTTTGCAGCTTTATATATTGCTTCAAAATTTGCCCGTTGCGGCAGCTCTTCTTTGACGGCTTTCACTATTTCTTCCCAATTATCAAGAATTTTCGCAAGTCTTTTTGCATGGCTTTCGGGGTCATATTTGCCGTCTTTTTTTTCAGCCTCTATCATTGCTTCTGCACCTGCACCGATAAATTCACGGAGCTTTTTATTCCACGAGTCAACATCAAAATTTTTTGCATATTGAGTTGCTTTATTTTTATCGGGAGTGATTTTTATAAATTTCTCATATAAATTATATGCTTCATAGGTTCCTATTGCACAGTTTATTCCATGATAGCCGGTAGGCGTACCCATACTCAGCGAACGCATATCCCAAATATGGGAAAAATAATGCTCTATACCGGAAGCAGGACGGGAACAGCCGGCTATATTCATAGCCATACCGCTTATTACAAGTCCCTCAAATACGGTTTTAACCGCACTGTCATCTCTTTTTAAAAGTCCCTCGGCATTGTCGGTACAGGCTTTCAGGGCGGTTCTGACAAGCTGTGCCGCCTTTTCGCAATAATATTCCCCGGTCACAATGTGTGAAATTCGCCATTCGCAGATGCTTATATATTTTGCCAGCATATCACCGAGACCTGCCTGCAACAATATATCCGGCGCGGTTTTCAATATATCCGTATCACCGATTACAACATCTGCACACCTTGACGGAAGACTGATTTTAAGATTTTTAAGCTCCATTGAGGAGGTGGCAGAGGCAAAACCGTCCATTGAAGGTGCGGTGGCTATTAAAATATATGGCTTACCGGTGACATTGGAAATGATTTTTCCTATGTCATTAAGCACACCGGAGCCGACGGAAATTATCATATCGCAATCCGCCGTATAATTCATGGCGGCAAAGCCCACATATTTTTCATCGGGTACAATTCTTTCAAAATCAAAAAAGCAGGAGGTATAATCCCTTCCGGCTTCTTTGATTATTTTTTTCACATTTTTTCCGGCAACCCTTTCCGTGTTTCTGTCGCTTAACACGAAGGGCTTTTTTACATTAAATTCGGCAATATAATAACCGAGCTTGTTTATTGCCCCGTTTCCCGATTCAATTACACATTCGGGGCTTGTATGGATTTTACCGCAGTTACATTCACCCGTAACGGTTGATAAAATTTCTTTAACTGACATCAGACAGCACCTTTACTTTTGGTGTTTTAATATTTACATAAATAGTTTAACAAAAAATGATAATGCAATCAGAATTACAGTAGTTATACCGGTTCTCTCCAAAAATGAACCCAAACGCAAAAGCAGGCAGGGTATGAACAGAATAATCCGTATAATCATAGGGAAGCTTTCAATACACAAAAACCACATTTCGCTTGCATCAACAGATTCCGGAAATGTATTTGACAGTACACTTATTCCCAAATATGCGGAGATTATGTAAACAATTACCATTGGCTGAAAGCTTTGTGTTGTTATATCAAAAAATCCGACATCTAAATAATTTAACGAAACAACAGCGGGGAAGAACAGCGCTAAACCGACAATACCGCAAAATATCGTCGATATGAAACAATAAAGGATTGCTTTGAACGGGCTAAGAAATTCACTGTGTTGGGTATGACCGAAACTTTCAAACCCGAAAAGTTCTTCTTTGTCCTGCAATTCGTCCGGCACATACTCGGGAGCAGGTATCCTGAAAATTAAACATAATAACAGCTCAACTGTCTTTTTCAGGAATGTTCCGGGAAAGGTTAATTTTTTTAATACTCTGTAAACAAAATCCATTAGGTTAAATCCCCCGACTCTTTAGAAAAAAGTACTGACACATCTGTTGATTTCATATCCCAATTCAAAACAGTTTTTGACTGCGGAATATGGTTTTTATTCATAAAAGAGGTAATCTCAGAATACTTTTTGCCGTTTTCCGATTCCAATGCGGCAACCTGGAGGATATACAGCGTTGTATCGGAGCAATTATTAAAATTCTGAGCATATTGTGGCAATTCCGCAAAAACGGAAGCACCGCCTCTCTTGATAATAATACTTTTCATTAATTCATTATCAAGCTTTTCGTTGGGATTATCCTCGTCATAATATTCATCATATAACTTTATCGCTTCGTCACAGTCACCCATAGTGCGGTAAATTTTCATTCTCAGTATAATACGGTCAACATCATCAAAGCTCTCACACAGTTTAAGAGCCTCACCGTATTTCTGATTATCAAGGTAAACCAATGCACCCTCGTAGGAATAAAGCCATGTGTTATACGGATATTTATTGAGCAATTCTTTAAGAATACTCATTCTTTTTTGTGAATTAATCTTGCATTTTCTGGCACATGTCAGCTTACAATTTAAAAATACATATTGCGGATATGACGGATTGTCCGCTGCAATTTTATCGAGTGTATCGCAAGCCTGTTGATAGTCGGTTACATTATCTGCAATATTATCGCACGCCTTTCGCGCTTCCTTATAAGTTATGCAGGAATTGTAAACAGGAGCCATCTCATCGGGATATTCATCCGGATAATACCCTTTAAAAATCTCATACACCCGGTCCATTCCGTCAACACGGCTGATAGCTTCCATATAAGAGTTAATGGTTGTGTTACCCATACTGAAAATTTTCGTATGGGTAACCTTATTATAATAATTCGCAGTATCTACACCGTAATTGTAAAGCTTTGTTGCGTAAGAAAAATTACCTTGTTTCATGGCATCGTTAAACTGTTTCGTAATTGATGCAAGGGAATAGTTTACCCTGCTGATTGAAATAAATACGGCAGTCAGCAGTGATACGACGACAATTAATGTGACAGACAGACATACTTTTCTTCTGAATAATTTTTGCTCTTGAATTTCATCAAATACATTCGTTTCGCTGTCCAGAACAAACACTCCTCAAATAACTTTTATACCTACTCATTTTAGCACAGATTATGTGATTTTGCAAGCCGCTTTGTAAACAAATTGTAAACGATTGAGGGTTTTCCAAAATTTTATACCTTTTTTGGCGAAAAAAACGGTTTTTCAAGGTATAGGTGAAAACCAATCGGGAGGTTGAGTGATGAAAGAAAAGGAAAAATTATTTTGCAGATACTTTACAGATATGCGTAACCTGAAAGAAGCGGCACTTTCGGCAGGATATAAAATTTCACCTGAAAAAACGGCTCAGAAATTATTATCCCGCAAGGATATTTGCGAAGAAATCAGCAGACTTTCGGGGAAAAATTCCGCACAGCTCGGTGAAGTTACGGCAGGACTTAAAAGGCTGGCTTTCGGTTCGGTTTCCGATGCGGTAAGGTTAATGCTTGTGGAAAATCCCGGTGATATTGATTTGGACGGGCTTAATTTGTTCAATGTTTCGGACATAAAAAAGCCTAAGGGCGGAGGAATTGAAATTAAATTTTTCGACAGGCAAAAGGCTTTGGAAAAGCTTATGGAAATTTCTCAGGCGGCTGATACATCCGGGGCAGGTTCTTTCTTAACGGCACTTGAAAGAGGCGCCGCCGCTTTGGGAGGTGATACTCAGTTTGAGCAAGAAGATTGAGTATAAAACCTTTTCGCAAAAACAGCTTACGGCTCTTTGCTGGTGGTGCAATCACAGTCCTTACAAAAACCGTGATGCAATAATCTGTGATGGTGCTGTCCGTTCGGGAAAAACCATGTGTATGTCAATTTCCTTTGTTACATGGGCTATGACAAATTTTTCCGACACATCCTTTGCAATTTCGGGGAAAACCATTGCTTCTTTGAGAAGAAATGTTATAACCCCCATGATACCGATGCTTGAACAGTTGGGATTTGAATGCAGTGAAAAGCTTTCGAGAAATTTACTTGAAATTCGGGTCAACAACAGGAAAAATCTTTTCTATATGTTCGGCGGCAAGGATGAATCAAGTGCAAGTCTTATTCAGGGTATGACCCTGGGCGGTGTGCTGTTTGATGAGGTGGCTTTGATGCCCCGTTCCTTTGTGGAGCAGGCATTGGCGAGATGCTCCGTAGACGGTTCGAAATTCTGGTTCAACTGCAACCCGGAAAATCCGCTACATTGGTTTCACGAGGAATGGATAACAAAAACCGGGGACAAAAACTGTCTTTATCTTCACTTTAAAATGGAGGATAATCCGTCACTTACAAAGGAAATTATCAAGCGGTACAAAAGTCTTTACAGCGGCGCTTTTTATGAAAGATTTATAGAGGGTAAATGGGTGGCGGCGGACGGACTTGTTTATCCTATGTTCAACGCAGAGGCGCATATATGCGAGCCGCCTGTTGCTTTTTCACAATACTATGTTTCCTGCGACTACGGTACCGTAAACCCGTCATCCTTCGGATTGTGGGGAGAAAATGACGGTGTATGGTACAGAATTTCGGAATACTATCACGATTCAAGAAAGCTGGGAGTTCAGCGTACTGACGAGGAGCATTATTATGCCTTGGAGGAGCTTTGCTCCGGCAAAAATATCGAAGCGGTTATAGTTGACCCCTCTGCCGCAAGCTTTATGGAATGTATAAGGCGACATGGGAAATTTAAGGTTATCCCTGCAAAAAATGATGTGCTGGACGGTATCAGAATGACATCTGATGCACTCAAAAGCAGGAAAATCAGGTTTAGTCCCGCCTGTATAAATTCGAGAAGAGAGTTTTCTCTCTACCGTTGGGATAACAAGGCTGTCCGTGATGCCCCGCGCAAGGAGCATGACCATGCCATGGACGATATAAGATATTTCGTGACTACGGTGTTGGCGGCACCGGACAGCTCTTTCTTTTCAATGGTTGTGGAAAGAGG